>CAZLXK010000121.1:0-7636 GCA_964563305.1 uncultured Treponema sp. | reverse complement strand
CAACTGGCTCTGCAAACTTTCCTTCGCAATCGCAAGAAACGGACATATTTCGCATTATGTTTATAAATGAAATTTGCTTTCCAAAGTGATCAACTGTTGCGTGACAACTTTCGGTCATTCGTTCCATGAATTCTTCTTCGGCAACTGACCATTGATTGTCTGAATTTGCCGCAGTGTGAATTTCTTTTTTGCCAATTTTTCCGTCGGCACAACCAATTCCAATATTTTTATTTGAACCGCCGAATCCGCCTTGAGTGTGACCTTTGAAATGCGTTAAAACTAAAAGCGAATCGTAATTTAAAAGATTTTTTCCAACGTGCATTTCGTCAAACCATTTTCCGTTGTGAACTGGAAGTGTTGCAGCTCCGTTTTCGTCTGTAATATCGACTGGAGAAAATGTCCAACCGTTAATTTTTAAAGTTTCACGATGTTTTTCTGTGGTATCGCGGCTTCCCTCGTAATAAGTGTTTGTTTCTACAATAGTTGCGTTTGGAATTTTTGATTCAAAAAGTGATTTTACCCAAGGTCGTGGAATAATATTTGGTCCTTCAGCTTCTCCAGTGTGAAGTTTTACGGCAATTTTGCCTTTAAGATTTGAACTTACTCTGTCGTAGATTTTCTGCAAGCCTTTTTCGCTTAAATCGCGAGTAAAATATACGATTGATTCCGCTCCGTTTCGTTTTTCGTAAGGAATATAAATATTTCCGCCAGTTCCTGGTTTTGCGTTTGGATTTGCCATTTTGTCCTCCATAAAAATTAAAAAAATTGGAAAATTGAATTGTTAAGCAATGCTAACTAAAATATTATAAAGTTTTTTTTTGATTTTCAATAAAAATTTGTCGACACCCTGTCGATTACAATGATTTTCTGTTAGCACGTTATTTTGAACAAAACGGGCGGTTTACTAAGTAAACCGCCCGTTTTAGCACAGAAAAGTACTAGTTTTCGCAAAAAAGTTGCCAGTAATGTTGTCATTGCGAGAACTTTAGTTCGTGGCAATCTACTAGCACTTTATTTGCAAATTCTCTGTATTAACTGTTAACAGATTGCCACGTCACTCTGCTTGGCGGCAGACAAGTTCGCTTCTCGCAATGACTACAAAACCGCCACTTCGCGAGTAAGTCACAACTTTACTAACGAAGTTGCTAGTTTGCAATGCTAAGTTGCCACTTTCTCCACCAAAGTTGCAGTCCGCCACCAAACCGTCAATTTTTCGTGCTAAGATTAAGCCTTTTGCTCTAACTGCCAATTTATTTCCATCAAAATAAAATTTTTAAGACTTTCCCAAAAATCAAAAGGCGGAAGTTTTACATTAATCATTTTTAAGGCATTTTGAACAAGCGGATTTTTTTCACAAGTCGAATAATTTGCACTAGAAAATAACAAAATATCATGAAAAATTTTTTGAGCAGAATCTTGAGAAATTTTTAAAGTTTCAGAAAGTTTTTTACAAAAAGAAAGTGCTAAGTCGTAATATTTTTTCTTAAAATCAGCAAGTCGTTCAACACTAACATTTTTTTCAATTACAGAAGCTAAAATTGAAACATAACGAAGATAATCTTGATTTGCGTTAAGAATTCCAGCCCAAACTTCAGCAACAACTTGAACCGAGAATTTATTGTTTTTAGGAAAAGCGGCATTTAGCGAAGAAAAATATTTTTGCATTTTATCTTCTGTAAGTGCCAAATAAATTTCTTCCTTAGTCGAAAAATATTTATATAAATTTGCACGCGACCAGCCTAGTTTTTGTGCAACAGTTGTCAGCGTAATTTCCGAATAAGGATTTTCCCTAAAAACAGAATCGGCTGCAGTTTTAATTTCATTTATACGGAATTCTTTTTGTTCATTATTACGAGCTCGAATAAAGTTTTCCATACTTTAAATGTAATACATATCATTAAAAAAATCAATAAGCGACAAAGTGTCAATAATCGTTTAGGTTTTTGCATTTCGTCTGTAAGACGCGACGTCCTTGTCGCTCTTTATGAACTGACACTTTTTGCAGTTTATTGTCACTTAACACAAAAAATTTTACGCTTTTAATCCAATAAATTTTAAATAATCTTCTTCGCAAAGTGGTTTGCTAAAATAATATCCTTGTATAAAAGTGGCACCTTTTTCTTTTAGATATTCAAATTGTTCTTGAGTTTCAACGCCTTCAGCAACAATTTTTTTTCCAAGTTGCAAAACCATATTTAACATATTATCCAAAATAATTTTTGCAAATTCTTTATTCGGATTTTTTTTATCAAAAACTGGCCAAAGCAAACTTTTATCAATTTTAATAAATTCATAATCAACATTTATCATTTGGCTCAAGTTTGAATATCCAGTTCCAAAATCGTCCATAGAAAAAGTGCAACCAATTTTCTTTAAGTCGTTCATATTTTTGTGAAGCATATAACCAGAAGTAATCGCTGTAGATTCTGTAACTTCAAGATTTATTTTTTTAGGATTAACTTTGTATTTTTCAAGCAAACTTGTCATTAAGTCCGGCAAATTCGCATCAACTGACTGAACTCCAGAAAGATTTATTTCAATTCGCTCAACTCCATTTTCAAAAATTTTATGTAAATACAAAAAGTTAAAAACTTTTTCAAAAATTTTATTGCTCAACTTAATAACAAATCCATTTTTTTCAGCAATCGGAATAAATTCTTCGGGACTAATATAACCAATAGTTTTATTATCTTTTAAGCGACAAAGTGCTTCAACATTCGTAAAGTTTTTAGTTTTGATGTTATAAATTGGTTGATAATGCATTTCAATTCCGTCGCTTTCCATTGCATCAGAAATGATTTTTAAAATAGTTTTTTCGCGTTTTCGTTTTTCAATCATTTTAGAATTTACATTTCTAAAAAATCCTTTTCCGTCAGAATACAAATGCCAATCTTTTATAATTTCTATAATTTGGTCAGAATTTAAATTTTCTGGAATATCATAAGGCAAACAAACAAAATCGCAGTGACTTGAAAGAATAATTTGATTTTCTTGAATTTTCCAAGGACGAATCATTCTTTTATTCAAATCATCAAGAATAAAATCAATAGTTCCGTTTCGTTCAATACTTTTTGAATTTTTTATGACGATTGTAAGTGAATCTTCTGCACAATAAAAAACTTCTCTGTGATAAAAAATTTGAATGTAATCAGAAATGTCGTGAAGAACTTGCTTTACAATTTCATCACCAAATCTAAGCCGAATATTTTGATAATTTTCAAGATTCAAATTTATAATAAAAAATTTTGCTTTTCGATTGATATAATCCATCAAAACAACGTTTAGAGCTTTTTCGTTTAAAGTTCCAAGTTCAGAATTTTGATAATAACTTGGCGATTCTAAACCTAAATACATTATAAAAACTATAATCGTAATTCCAATTGTAGAAATTGACATTTTTGGAAAGAAGAATTGAATTAAAATTGTTGCGAGCCAAACAATCATTGAATAAATAATAAATCGTCGCTTACTTCTAAAAAATCTTTCTTTTTGATTTTTGATGATTTTGATTGTTCTAAAACTTGACATTCCGCCGTAAATTAAACCAATTAAATAAATTATTTGCATTATTGGTCCAAAGAAAAAAACGGCAGTTTCGCGTGTATATTCAAATTCTGGAATAAGAACAAGAATTATTGCAACAAGATAAATCGAAAGTGAAATAATTACATTTTTAATAGAAAATCTTTTGCGGATTTCGTTGATTGCACTAACATAAATATAAATGCACGCTAAAATTGAAATAATTGATAAAACATAAAGTCTGTGAACAATTTCAACAAAATATCTTGATACAAAATCAATATAAATAAGAGTTGTAACGCTCGCAATGTTTATAATCATATAAAACGCAGCACAAATCATCATTGCAGAAAAACAATGCGTAGAAAAAATGGGAAGTTTTCGCTGTTTAAAATAAGTAATTTCTAAAATCAGTAAAAAAATTGAAGTTGTAATTTGAACTTGTAAATGTGAAATTAAAAAAATAAAATTTTCTGACATAATATTAGTAAAGGCAAAAAAAGCCATGCTGATATTTTAGTCTAAAAATTTAAAATTAAAAATTTAAGATAAAATTATAAAACAAAAAATTAGAAAATCTTAATGCGGAGACGGTAGTTGCACTTCGACTGGCGGTATTGCGTGCTAAATGGGGATTTTTTTTATTTACAGATCCTGAAACGAGTTCAGGATGACAGTTTTATTAGTAAACTGGCGGTTTTAGTTTAAATCTTTTTTCATTAAGAAGTCAATTTGTTCATCGCTACCAAGTTTAAAAATATGTTCGCCAAATCTGTAAAATCCTTTTTTTGCGTAAAATTCTTTTGCCTTTTCATTATGTTCCCAAACTCCAAGGCAAATGCATGAAAGTTTTTTTTCGCGAGCAATTTGTTCAGCAAGTAACATAAAATTTGAGCCGATTCCTTTGCCTTTTGCAGTTTCTAAAACATAAATTCGCTGAATTTCTAAAGAATTTTTGCATTTTTGTTCAGTTTGTGCGTTTCCAAAGTTGATTTTTAAAAATCCTAAAGCTTTTTTATTTTCAAGAGCAAGAAAAGTTTGACTTTCTTTATTTAAAAGTTCTTCGCGTAATTTTTCTTTTGAATAAGCGTTGTTCAAAAAATTTTCCATATCACTTTGAGAATTTGAAGAAGCAAAAGTTTCATAAAAAGTTTGCTGACAAATTTTTTGAAGTTCATCAAGTTCGCTTAAAGTACATTTTTTAATTTTTATTGATGATTTTTCTGACGCGGATTTTTCAGTTTTGATTTTATCATCGACAGAAGTTTTTAAAGTGGCGATTTTATTTTCAATAAAAGACTTTTTTTCGTTTAACATTTTTTCAATTTATCACAAAAGATAAGAAAATAAAACTTTCGTAAAAACGCTGTCATAAAAATGTGAATTCTTGACATAACAATTTTCTTAAATTATAGTGTGTATATTAAATATTCACACTTTGGAGAAGAAATGCTTTCTTTTGAAGTTCAAAATCTTTCTAAAACTTATCCAAAATTTCGCCTTGAAAACGTAAATTTTTCGCTAGAAAATGGTTACATTATGGGATTTATTGGGCGAAATGGTGCGGGAAAAACTACAACATTAAAATCTATGCTGAATTTTGTTCACGCTGATTCTGGAAACGTAAAAATTAACGGATTTAACATAAAATCTGATGAACTTGAAATCAAAAAATCTATTGGATTTGTTTCTGGTTTGGACGGATTTTATAATTCTAAAAAAATTAAAACTGTTACAAATGTAACAAAACGATTTTATCCTAATTGGAACGAAAATCTTTACAAAGAACTTTTGCAAAAATTTAATCTTGATGAAAATAAACTCATAAAATCACTTTCGGCTGGAATGAAAGTAAAATATCAAATTGCACTTGCGATGTGTCATAATGCAAAACTTTTAATTCTTGATGAACCAACTAGCGGTTTGGATCCAGTTTCGCGCGATGAATTGGATTCGCTTTTTTTAGATTATGTTTCTAACGGCGAAAATTCAATTTTGTTTTCAACTCACATTATTTCTGATTTAGAAAAATGTGCCGATTTTATAACTTACATCAAAAATGGAAAAATTTTAGATTCAACTGATGTTGTAAGTTTTAAAGAAAAATATCTTTTGGTTCAAGGAAAAAAATCTGAACTTTCTAATTTTACTGATGAAATAAAATCAAAAATAATTGGAATTCACGTTCATAATTTTGGTTTTGAAGGAATGATAAACGCTTGTGATAGAGAAATTTTTAAGAATTGTGAAATTACAAAGCCGAGCCTTGAAGAAATTATGATTCACATTGAGCGATAAAAGATTTTTGCGAATAAAAAAAACATTGCAAACAAAGAACTTATCATTCTGAACTTGTTTCAGAATCTGTCATTAAAAAAGTGTCATTTCCGTGCTTGACACGGAAATCTATAAACTGAGGAAATTATGAAAAATTTTTTATATAAAGAATTTAGACTTTGTCTTTCGCCAATCAATTATGTTTTTTTGGCGTTTGTTTTTATGCAAATTATTCCAAATTATCCGCGTTATGTAGGATTTTATTTTATTTGTTTGAGTGTTTTTCACATTTTTAACAATTCAGAACTTAACAAAGATATTCAATATTCAATGATCTTGCCAATCACTAAAAAAGATATTGTAAAATCTCGATGCATTTTGGTTTGTGCTTACGAATTAATTTCGGTTTTACTTTCGATTCCATTTGCAATTTTATTTTCAAAAATTATGCCTTCTGGAAACGCTGCCGGAATTGAAGGAAACGTTGCATTTTTTGGATTAAATTTGATTTTACTTTCGATTTTTCATTTTTCATTTTTTAATTTGTATTACAAAAAAGCAGAAAAACCGGGATTTCCGTTTTTAATTTCTTCAGTTTTGTTTTGGATTTTTTATTTAATTTTTGAATTTCCAATTTGGATAAAAGATTTTGCTGGAATTGAATATTTTAAAATTATGGATAAAACTGATTCTGAAAGTTTAATAAAACAAATTCCAATTTTGTGTGGCGGAATTTTAATTTACGTTTTAGGCTGGATTCTGACATTTAAAACAAGTGCAAAAAAATTTGAAAAAGTTGATTTGTAAGATTTGATGTTTTGGAAAGAGATATTTTGTTTTCGCACAAGGGATTGGTACCGACATCGTATCAGTTTCAAGAATTTTTGCAGTTTTATGGCGAATTCTTTTGCACAAGGGATTGAAGCCGCGTAAGCGGTTCGGACAGACAACTTGTTGGCTGGCTGAACGGAAAAATTTGCGTAGCAAATTTTATAACGCAAAAGCCCGGTTTTTTGCTTTAGCAAAAAATGTGCCCAAATTTTAGAAATCGAAAATAAAATTTTATGGATATAGTTTTAAATTCACAAAAAGAAGAACCAATTTACGTTCAAATTTATAATCAAATTTCTTCTCAAATTATAAGCGGAAAGTTAAAAAAAGGCGAAAAACTTCCTGCAATTCGACAAATTTCAAGTGAACTAAAAATCAGCGTGATTCCTATAAAAATGGCTTGGGAAGAATTGCATAAAAACGGATTTATAAAAACAACTGTTGGTAGCGGAACTTTTGTAAACGAACTTCCACAAATTGAAATTGAACAAAGATTGCAAGAAAAAGCTCAAACTTTGGCAAAAAAAACATGCAAAGAAGCAAAAGAAATTGGCATTTCAAAAGAAAAATTGATTGAATTGATTGAACGTGAGTTTTGATTTTGTTCAGTAATTCAAGATGATGACTTGACAGAATGTTTTGTCATAAATATAATGTTTCTATAAATAGAAACAAAATGCGACGACTAAATTTGTGAAAATCGGCGTTATGGTTGAGTTTGAGGAAGCCAAAATATTTATTTTTATTTCGAAAGCTTAAAAGGACTCAAGGAGAAACATAAAATATATGACACATTCAGATAATGGATTTTTTGATAGGTTTGGCGGAAAATACGTTGCCGAAGTTTTGAGACGGCCGCTAGACGAACTTGAAGTTGCGTTTAAAAATGCAATGAACGACAAAAAGTTTTTAGACGAATATCACACAATTCAGCGTGATTATATAGGAAGAGAAACTCCGCTTTTGTTTGCCGAAACTGCAACAAAAATCTTGGGTGGCGCAAAAA
>CAZLXK010000120.1:0-7637 GCA_964563305.1 uncultured Treponema sp. | reverse complement strand
TTATCTTTTCAAAAACAATTTCGTTTGCTTCTTCTGCACCAAAAAGTTTTGGAATTTTGTTAAAAAGAATTTCCTGAGGTCCATCATTTTCTTGCTTTAAGATTTCAAGAAAAGAAGCATGTGGTTTTTGTTTTATATTTTTTGCATATTTTGAAAGCGAACGTTGCCATCGGTTTATTGCATTTAAAAGATATGAATAACCTTGATATGTTGATTTTTCGTCTTCAATCAAAAAGTCGGAAAAAAGTTTTTCAAGATTTTGAATATAAAGCGATTTTTCATCATTCCATTTTTCGATTTTTAGCGTAAATTTTTCTGGATTTTCAGAAAGTTCAGAAAGAGAAAACGAATTTAACTGAAGCTCAATTCCATCTTTTTTTAGAACGCAATTTTTTGCTTTTGAACGCAAACTTACCGCAATATAAATTGGAATTACACCAAGTCTTAGTCCAATTTTGTTTTTTTGATTGATAAGTTGTTCAAAAAGTTCTGCAAATGAAATCTCTTTTTCTTCTGATTTCTCAATAAAACTATTTATTACAGAAAAAAGATTTTTAAAATTTTTGTCGTTCTTAGAATCAGAAGTTTTTGGAGAAAAATTAAAAGTATTTTTATCAGTCAAAATTCCTGTCACTAAAAGTGTAGTTCGCATAAAAGAAACTTCTTGACCATTTCCTATAAGCCCAAGATTTTCTTCTTTTGAAGTTAAAATTGCATCAATAAGTTTAGCTCGACTTTTTTGTGCCGCTCCAGTCAGATGATTTTTATTGAGCATTTCATTATTGATGATTGGCGTTTTTGAAAAAATTACATTGCATTTTTTAGAAAGAAGATTTGATAAGTCTGTTTTTCTGTAAAGTTTTTTTGCTTCTCCGTCAGCGACAAAAATTGTGGTATTTTTTTCAGGTTGAATGTAAGAGCGAACAGTTTTTTTTATAACTTCAAGCAAATCTCGGTAAATAATTTCAAGTTCGGAAGAAACGACTGAATCATCTGTAAATGATTTTTTTAGTGACACAATCGCATCGAATTTTTTCAGATTTTCAATTAGATTTTTTTGATGAATATTTTTCTTTGGAAGAATAAAAACAAAATTTTCATTTTTAGAAGAAAGTTTTTTTGCATTTTCAATTTCTGCATCAAAGTCAAAATCATTTTCGCTTGGAAAAAGTGCAAGAATTTTTCCATCTGCAAAATTTTTTTCTATGTCTTGTTTTTTATCAAAGTCATCTACAAATAAAAACTTAAAATAACGCGTCATTTTATTTGTGATGTTATATTCTGTTGGATACAAAAATTTTTCTGTATTAAATTCGTTTAAAATATCAATCGCACAAACTTTTGATTTTCGCTTTTCAACTTCATCTGAAATAAGTTTTGGAATATTTGCATTAGAATTTGCTTTAATCTGAAAATAATTATTGTGAACATTCAGATAAAGTACATTAAGATTTTCTGTTAGATTTTTTATTGCTGAACGAATTTTCTCCTTTGAATATCCTGCATCTGCATAAAGTGCAAAAATAAAATTTAAGTTTGGAGAAAGCCTTTCAAACTGATTCAAACAATAGACTAATGCAATAGTTTTTATGATTTTTGATTCAAGAGACTTTTCGCTATTTTCAGAAGATTTTGCTTCTACAACACTCAATGCACTTTTTGCAACAAGATAATTTTTTTTGATTTCGCTTGTGTAGCTTTCATTTTGCAGTTGACTTTCAAAGTAATCAAAAAGAACATCTGGCGTAAAAAGATAAAAATTTTTTCCAAAAGTTTCTGAGCTTGCTTCGTCGCTATGCTTCTCACAATGACGGAAGCAATTTTCCAAGAGAGAAGGTAAACTTGTTTTTTCCGTTCCAGAAAGAAAAGTAAAAAGCGTTCTCTCATTTTGAGCAACTTTTTCTGACAATCGCGGAAGAATATAACTTGTAACTGGATGAAGAGGAAAACAACCTTGAATAATTGTGCAAACTATTTTCTTATCACGTTCTTCGTTAAAAAGCCGAAATGAATTTCCAAACCATTCTTTTTCCAAGTTTTCAAAATAATTTTTATGATTTTCGTAAAATTTGTTCCACAAAGTTTTGTCTTTTAAAATTGTGGCAGAAATCAGTGAATAACTTTCGGAATATGAATTAAAAAGTCGCACGTGTAAAAATCGTTCAGAAACGCCTTTCCAACCATCAACTTTTTGTTTTGGAAGAACATCAATATAGTTTTCAATTTCCTTGTGGCAAATCAAAAGAAGATGAAGTTGATTTTTCCCGCTTGGATTCTCTTTTGAACGTTCAGCTCTTTCTGCAAAATCTTGAAGAAGTTTTACATCTTTTATAGTCGCATTTGAAATTGAAGATTCAAGATATTTACCAAACTCATCATAAACAACAAAAATGCCATCATATTTTCCAGTGGCACAAATCTTTTCGTTAACTTTTTCAAAAATATCAACAACATCAAAGCCTGCAAACGGATTAAATTCACTTCCGCTTGTCAAAATTGGATAAAGTTTTTCAAATTCTTCAAAAGTATTTGTATCAAAATTGCGAAGTTTTTCTTTGAATGCATTTGCTCGCACAGAAGCAAGAGAATTGAATTTTTTTAAAGTTTCAGGAAAATCATTTTCCCATTTTTCAATCATTTTTGCCGCTGCTTCAAAATGCGTTTCTGGCATTAAATCTTTGAATTCATTTTTTTTAAGAGTAAGATTTAGTTCATATAAAAATGATTTTGAAAGACTTTCTGAATTTCCGTTGATGATGATTGGTAAAAGTTTTTTTTCACTTTTTAAATAGTGCAAAATATTTTCTGCAACAATCGGATTTGTTTGTGCAATTTTTTCGGTAACATTTTCAAGAACTGGTCGCAACTGCGGATTGTTATGCAAAAACGAAAGTGCCTCAAGAACAATGTAGGATTTTCCTTTCCCATACGCACCAATTAAAATGCGTGCACGGTTTGCATTTTCAAAACTAGAACTTTTGTTAGTCGCACTCAAAATTGTTTCATTTATAAATTTAATTCCTTCCGAAGTTGGAATAAAGTTTTTGATTTTCTCTGCATTGTCAAAATCATAAGCAATATTCACCGAAGTTTGAAAATTTTTTGAGAACGTTATCATTTTTTTGAAATCGTCATTCTGAACTTTATTTAGAATCTGTTCATTTATTTTCATTTTTTTAACTCCGCATAGTAATCATTTACACAAGACAAAAAATTCTTTTCTGTAGAAATCTGCACAACATCAAGTCCAGCGGTTCGAACAACTTTTACCAAATTTTTATTTTCAAGTTCGCTCAAAATATCCATCAGTGTGATTGTGTCAAGATTAAATATTTTTCCTGGAAAACATTTTTCGTTTTGAACAGTTGAAAGTGGCAGTTCGAAAGTGTTGTCATTCCGAACTATTTTCGGAACCTCTCTGTATAAAACCGCAAGAAATATAAGTGGCGGAATGTTTTGTTTTGGTGGAATAATTTTTCTATAAAGCTTTTTATTTTTGTCCACAAAATCTAAAAGTCCAAGTTCTGTAAACGGACATTCAATGTTGTCTTCAGGATCAATTTCCGAAGAAGTTTTAAAGCGCGAAATGTATGTGTTTGTGATGCATTCAAAATCATCTTCTAGCGAGCGAAGTGCAGTTTGTCCGCCATTTATTCTCGCAAAATTCTGCAAAGCAAGCATAAAATCATCTTTTGAAAATTCAGATAAATTAAATTCGTTAAAGAAAAAATACCAACTTGTTGCATTTTCAAAATTTGTTGCAAGAAAATAATGCAAAAGCCAAAGAGTTCCTGCTTCCTCACAAAGTTTATCGTTTTCTGCAACAATTTTTCCAAATTCCGTAAAAATAGTTTCCGTCTTTTTAGATTCCGAATTTCGTTTTTCTTCTGTAAGTCCAACCGCTTTAAGCCAATATCGTAGTGACAAAACCATATTTCGTCCAATTCCTAGTGCATCCATAGGATTTTGCGTTTTGTCCGTAAAAATCGACGGATTTTCCGCCACCGACTGAATTCCTTTTGCAAGCCAATTTTTGCGAATTGAAAAAGTTTCGTGTCCTCTGTATTTCATTCTTTATTTATCCTTTCGTCATTCTGAACTTGTTTCATAATCTGTTCATTTTTCTTTCGTCCGTAGATATTTTTCCATCATGCAACCGCCAACAAGATATTTTTCTGTAACGCACATTTTACAATGCACACATTTTTCCGGATTGATGTAATATTCGTCTCCTGCAAGACTTATTGCTCCCACTTTGCAAACACTCTCGCACTTTAAGCACCTTCTACACGCATTGAATTTCCGCACTTGATAACCGATTTTCCGCTGTAAATCATCGTGTTTTTCAACATTCATTGTTTTTATTTTTACTGCGTATTCAAATCCATCTTGACTGAAAGGCTGAACCGAAATAATTGGAACTTTTGTTTTTACATCAAGGATTATTGTTTCGTGAACAAGTTTTCTTCCAAGTTCTGGTGCTAAAATTCCAAATGGAACAAGCATATTCAAAAAACTGTCGTCGAATTTGTGCGTTAAAGAATAGATTTTTGCGTGTTCTTCACTTGTGCAAGCGGTAAATTTAAGTTTTACATCTTCTGCGGCTGCAACACCGTTTCCACCTTGACGTGCTTTCCATTTTCCAGAATCAACATATTCTTCTGCATCAGGCTTTCCAATTGAGCGAGCAAAATCAACAAGAAAATTTCGCCACATTTTGCTTTTTTCGCTCATATAAATTCGACTTAAAAACTGAGCTCGTTCATTATTGTTCGGACAGCACCAACAACCAACTCTGTCGTAACCAAGACGATAAGCATCGTTAAAATCAACTTTTTCGCCCAAAAGATAAAGCCAAACGTCAATGTCTTTCCAGTCAAAGATTGGACTTGCAACTGTTTGTTTCTGGATTTTTACGTTTTCGTTATTTTCGGAAACGCGACTATATTTTGAGCGAGCCACGCTTTCGTTTTTACGGATTCCATAAAAGGTGAGAATTTGTCCTTCGCCGAACTTGCGGTTTAAGACGCGTGTAATTGGACCAGTTTTGAACATTGAACAACACCATCTCATCATTCTTGCAGGCGGACCAATTTGTTTGCAAACTTCATAAAAATTTTGCTCAGTATTTTCTGCCACTCGAAATTCTGCCAGTGGATGATTTTCTCTGTAGCGTTTTGCGTATGCGGTTGTCATAGGAAATTCCAGTGTCGTATTTCCAAATAAATGCATTGTATATGGATTTCCTGTCGCTTTTATAACAATGTCAGCAGTTGCGGTAGAATCTTTTCCACTAGAAAATGAAATAATTATGCGTTCTTTTGCCTCATCGCCATTTTTTTGAACAAATTTTGCAATCGTTTTTTGAACAAAATCAAACGCTTCATCTTTTATAAAGTCGAGTCGCGCTTTGTTCGCTTGAATAAATTTTTTTATTTGCTGATTAAATTCTTTTTCCGCATTATCAATTTTTTCTGAATATTTTAATTTGATTTCGTTAAGTTTATTTTTTAATTCATCACAATCTGCATTTTTAAAAATTGATGATGAAAGCGAAACTGATTTTCCGTTTATGTAGTAGCGATTTGCATTATTCCAAACCGATGATTTTGCAAGCGAAAACGGCTCTTTTTTTAGTAAAAGTTCCAGTAAAAGTTTTTCTTGTACAAAAACAGGTCGTAAATCAGAAGAAAGATAAAATGTTTTGTTATTACAAAGCGGACACTTTGGAAAAAAATTTGCATTTTGAAGAATATCCGTTTCTTTCATGGAAATTACAGGAATATTGCAATTTGGACAGAAGAAAACTTGACTAGAAAAAGGGTCGTTTTAAAATGCAAAAAAAATGACTAAATAATTGAAATATGATATAATGGAAACATTAAAATTTAAAAATCGAAGGCAAAAAATGTCAGAATTATCATCTAAAAAACTTATAAAAACTGTTGTTGCTTTGCCTTATGAAGAACTTATTTTAAGGAAAATGTTTTAATTATGTCAAATTCTGCACAAAATAACGACCCTTTTTTAGAGCAACTTGCTCACAAAAAAAATAAACAAAAATGTCTTGGCAAAGTAAATTTGGAATAGCAAATATAATTTTTCTCTCTGACGACGAATATTGGCGACTTTTTAATTTTGTATTTTCTCCGCAAAGCAAAAAAACTTCCACATACAAGTTCGCACTTGTAAAGTCAATTCTTGACAACCTTTTCAACAATGTTCCGTCGAAAGATTTTCAACTCATTTCATATCAAAATCTTTTTTCAAAATTTGCCGAATGTTTTTGGAATCTCGTTGTAAAATATCATCTTCACCAACAAAAGCCGTATTCGGACGGAAAGTCAGCGGAAATAAAAACTTCAAAAATTGAACAGATTTTTAGCGAGGCGATTAAAGAAAATCCAGTTCTTCAAAATCTTGAGTTCTGTGCAATTGACGAAAAAACAAAAAATTTGCTTGTGAAAAAAGTTCAGACAGAATGTAAAAAATATGTTCTAGGAGCACTTTACAGCGACTTCGAGGAAAAAATTTATTCGTTCGACATTAACAAAGATTTCATCAAAATCACAAACGGTGCGTATCAGTTCATGCTCAAATACAAAATGGAAATTGAAAAAATCAACTACTACGAATGGGCGAAATTTCTTGAAAAAATAAATGTTGACAACGTGCTTTTCCATCTTCTTTCAAAACTGGAACTTTCACTTCCACAGCGTGAACCTCTTGATATTTATCGCAAAATTCTTTTTTCTGAATTTGAAGAATGTAACTGCTTTTACTGTGGCAAAAAACTTTCACAAAGGAAAATTCACGTTGACCATTTTATTCCATGGTCTTTTCTAAAGGAAGATAAACTTTGGAATTTTGTCCTAAGTTGTCCCGAATGTAATATAAAAAAAAGCAATCTTCTTCCAAATGAAAATTCACTTATCAAAATACAAATGCGGAACAAAAAAATCTTGAGTGTCAAAGACAAAATTCAAAAATCAGATGTCGCTTTTATAAATCTTGATTTTTCAAACTACAACAATTCTCTCTTGCCACAACTTTGGAACTATGCAAAATATGCCGGATTCAAGCCAATGAACGAAACTTCAAAAAATTCAGTCTTTTACAAAATAAATCAAATAGAAAACGAAAATATCTTAAAAGTTGCAGAACCATAGTAATTTTGAGGGGAAAAGCCTTTACTAAAATTTCATCTTAAAATAGCAAATCCACAAAATAATTCACAAAAAAATCTACAAGTTTTATAAAATTTGTGCTAAATTTAAAACAACTAAAAAATAAAATTAAAACTTCAAGTTCAACTTTTATAAAATTTATGCTAAATTAAAATCAAATAAAAACAAAAGCCAAACTTTAAGTTTTATAAAATCCAAAAAAAATCAGAAAATAAAAAAATAAAAAAGCGAAAGTTTGGCAAAAAAAGCGAGAACAAATTTGAAAAAAAATATAACAAAACTTTCAGTTTTCATATTTATAACATTTTTCACATTACAAAATATTTTTTTTGCGTCTTGTTCAAATAATGTTATTCAAAATGAAAGCGAAGAAGGTTCAATAAAATACGCTGCAAATCATCTTGAATCTCAAACCGAATGGACTCTTTCGATTGACGGTGATATTTTGTC
>CAZLXK010000119.1:0-7656 GCA_964563305.1 uncultured Treponema sp. | reverse complement strand
AGATTCTTTTATCGACTGCAAGTAGATTGCCAGCCGTTAGCAGAAAGACGGCTCATTTTCTTGCAAAAAGACTTAGCCCGTGCTGTAAGCCCTTTAGTCTCGCACAAATTTTTTTTTTCTAAGTATCAGTAAATTGCAATACACTTGTTGGTTTCGAGAGCCCACTCGAAACTTTCTTGCGATTTCAACCACCGTACATATTTTGTGAGAGATGAGCGAATAGCGAAGGCTGAAAGAACGGACGTAAGTAAAAAAGTATGCTCCAAAAAAAATTAAAGCCAGTCGAAAACGTCTTTCATGCCGTAGAGATTTCCGCTTTTTAATTCGTTTGAGTCAAGTTTTGATTTTAAGTTTTTTAATGCGTGAACTGCTCCGCTTGCAAATCCTTGTCTTGAACGTGCTGTGTGAGTTAGTTCTATAGTGTCGGCTGGGCTGTCAAAGAAAACTGTGTGCGTGCCTGGAACTGAACCGCATCTTGTGGAAGAAACGTGCAATTCGTTTGCTTGAGGTTTTGAATGGAATGCGTCAACTACAACTTTGTTTTTTCGCGTAAGAAAAAGCATTAAATGTTTTGCAATGTCTAAGGCTGTTCCGCTTGGAGAGTCGGCTTTTTGATTGTGATGCATTTCCCAAATTGCAGCGTCATATTCGTCAAACTGATTTATTAAACTTGCGGCATTTTCTACGATTTTGTAGAAAAGATTTACGCCGATTGAAAAATTTGCACTTGTCATAATTGTGCCGCCAGTTTTTTGTGCTAATTCTTGAACTTCTTGATGTTTGTCGTTCCAGCCGGTTGTTCCTACAACGAGCGGAATTTTTGTTGGAAGCAAAAGTTCTATATTTTTTAATACGCTTGTTGGTTGTGTAAATTCAATTATTCCTTGTGCTCCAGATTTTTCTACAATTTCTGCAAGTTGATTATAGTTGCTTGGCTCAAGTTTTACTTTTGCGTCTGGAGCGAATGTGTCGATTGTAGTGCAGATTTCGTCTCCTAAAGATATGGCTGTGCTTTCTAGCATATGTCCCATTTTTCCGTATCCAACTAAAGCAATTTTCATTTTTTTCTCCTAAAAAGTTTATTTTTTTATGTTAAGCGTTTATAGTTTCTTCGGCGTTGCCTCAGAATGACGACTTTAGCGTTTGTAGATTCTTCGCAGTTTTCTTTAAGATGATGACAGAGAACTTAGCCCCGATTGTAGTGGCGAGCGAAGCGAGTTGCGAAGCAACCTAAAGGTTGCGAAGCAATGAAGTGAAAACGGAACCACGAAAAGCGGGTTTTATAGTTGACAGCAATTTTTCTAAAAAAACTGCAAATTTTATAACAAAACACGCTCCAAATAAAAAAAACATTTTTCTATGCAAAGAGTGTTTTCGACCTTGCTCAAGCACCGTGAGTTACAAGTTCAGAATACGACCGCCAACTTAATCAAACAAGGCGGAATGTAAAACTTGTACGGTTTTATCGGCTTGAGAGTTATCTACAATCATACTGATGTTCACTTTTGACGCACCTTGAGAAATCATTTGAACATTTATTTTTTCTTTTTCGAGAGCAGCGAAAGCTCGGCTTAAAATTCCGCTTGAACGAGAAGCATCGCAAATAATCGTAACAATCGCCTTTTCTTTTTTTACTTGAACATCGGAAGCACGCTTTAAATCTTCAATCAATCCGCACAAATCAGTTTTTCCATTAACCGTAAGCGAAACCGAAACTTCGCTCGTTGCAATAACGTCCACGCTGATATTCCATTTTAAGAACTGATTAAAAACGTGAGCTAAAAATCCGCAAGCACCAAACATTCGGTTAGATTCAATGTCAATCAAACTAACATTTTTTACGCTTGTAATTGCTGTAACTAAAGGTTTCTCGCCTGAATGTTTTTGCACGATGATTGAACCTTGAGATTTTATATTGTAAGAATTTTTTACGCGAACTGGAGTTCCACTTTTTCGGCAAGGAATCATTGAGCGAGGATGCAAAACTTGAGCACCAAAAAGCGCAAGTTCTTGGGCTTCTTCGTAAGTTACTTCTGGAACAAGATGTGCGTTTGGAACAATTCGAGGATCGCTTGTCATAATTCCGTCTACATCTTTCCAAGTTTGAACTTCTTTTACATTAAGAGCAGCACCAATCATTGTTGCAGTTAAATCTGAACCGCCACGACCGAGCGTTGTAATAATTCCGTTTTTATCTTTTGCAATAAATCCTGTTACAATAGGAATATCTTTTTGCTTTCCGTTTTTATAATCATTTAAGTGATGAGGAATATTCGCCCAAACTTCGTCTAAAAGTTCCGCAGACATATAATTTGAATCACTTACAATTCCAATGTCCCAAGCGTCATAAAATTTTGCAGCAGTGCCTTGAGATTTTAAGTAAGACGCCATCATTCTTACGCTAAGTCGCTCACCAAACGAAACTAAATAATCGCGAGTTCGTTTTGTTAATTCGTGAAGCATGCTGATTCCTGTGAGTAAAGTTTTTAGTTCTGTTAAAAGTTCAGCAATTTCTGGAACTTGAATTTCTAGTTCTTTTGCAGTTTGTAAATGCAAAGATTCAACTTTTTGAATGTCAACTTTTCCTTTAACCGCTTCGTCCGCTGCTTCTAACAAATGGTCGGTTGTGTCGCCCATTGCACTTAAAACAACAACTGGCTTTTCATCTTTATAAGTTTCAATAATTTTTGCTACGTGCCTTATACGTTGTGCGTTGGCTACAGAAGAGCCACCAAATTTCATAACTATCATAAGTTTGATTATAGCAATTTAAGTTTTTTCATACAATTAGAATCGACATCGTGTGGATTACGAGATTTTTGCTTAGTGAATATAAAAAATCACTTCTAGAAAGAACAATTTGTCGCCATTTCTTATTTTAGCATTAATTCTTTAAGTAACGGCACGAAACTGCCATTTTTTTTGTGCTAAGAATTAGTAGATTGCCGCACCTTGAGGCTCGCAAAGACGAGTAAACATCGTGTCATCTTGAGCGAAGCGAAAGATCTGTTTTATAACAGATTCTTCGGTCTGAAGACTTCAGAATGACGTTGACGACTTCGCTCGCAATGACGAGTAAACTGGAGGTTTTCAATTATACGGAAATTTTCTATAATTTATTTTATGAGTAAACACAAATCTTTTTTAGTACAATTTTTCTTAAGTTTTATTTTAGTTTTTTCAGTTTTTGCACAAGAGCAAAATTTAGTTTTTTCAAGTTCAGCAAATTTTGAAAACTTAAAATCAAAAAATCAAAACTTCTTAAAATCAGAAAATCTGACACAAAAATTTGAAAGTTCAACACAAAATTTTTTAATTTCCGAAAATCAATTTGAAAAATATTCAACACAATCACAAAACAATTCATTTTTTAATTCAATTTTTACAAAAGACAAATCTTCACCTTTTTATTTAGATCTTACAATGGACACATTTCTTTTAAGTTTTGGACTTGGCTTTTATGCAACAAACATTTTGCTCGACGACGTTTTAAAAATCAACCAAGTTGCTTATAATGGCGAAACTTATTTGAGAAGCGACGTAAATTCTTTTGACAGAATTTTTATGAATCCTTATTCTAAGTCGATGGATTTAGTGGGAAGCGTTGTTTGCGGACTTTCGCTTGCCTTGCCTTTAGTAAATTTGGCGACGGAAAGTTCTGAATGGATTAAAATTGGAACAATGTACGCTGAAACTTTACTTTTTGCACTTGGAATTAAAGATATTATAAAACTTTGCGAAAATCGCGCTCGACCTTATATGTATTTTGAAGGTTTTCCGCAAAAAGATGTTGATTCTGGCGATTGGAATAATTCGTTTCCTTCTGGACACACAACTATGGCAGCGGCTGGAGCAAGTTTTGCTTCTTTTGTTTTTTCTCAATATTTTGATGGTTGGGCAAAATGGACGGTGATTGGAGGAAGTTCTGCTTTGGTGGCGGGAACTGCGGTTTGTAGAATTTTAAGCGGAAATCATTTTCTTAGCGATGTGATTGTTGGTGCAATAATTGGAAGTTCTTGTGGAATTTTAGTTCCGCTTTTGCATAAAAACTTTGATTTTAATAAGGATTTAGGAAACGCAAAATTGTCTTTTAACGCAACAAATTTGAATGTTCGATTTGAATTGTAGTTTTTTTTAAGAATGCCGCAACTTGCTTAACCTATCGCCATCTTCTGCCACAACGAATATTCTTTAAGTAACAGGGCGGCGACATCCTTGTCGCCATTCTTTTATAAACTGTTACTTTTCTAAGTAACGGAAGCGAATAGCGCAAGTGCGGAAAGTGAGTTTTGTTTGGTTCTAGCACTTCTTTTTTGTGCTAAGTTTTAAATAACAAAACTCGCTCGAATGGTTCGACACTGCTCACCAAACAAAATAAAAAATCACGCGGGAATAAAGTCAACTGTTAATTCTGGAATATTTACATTGCTCGCTTTAACCATAATTTCTTCGTTTAATTCAAGCTCTTTTGGCGGCAACATATAAGTTTCAAGTGCGAGACTTGGAATTGAAAACAGAGGAATCCGCTGACTTTTATCAACACAAACGGCTTTTCCGCTCCAAGTTGGATTTTGCAAAAGATAAACTAATGTCCAATGCGTGTTACTTTTCCTCTCAGCCTTTTTTGCCGCAACCGCCGCTGCGTCTCCTGCACTAAGATTTACTAAGATTTCGTCCTTGTCTAACATTTTTCGCTTATCTAAAAACGCTCGAAGTTGCTCGTGAGCAATTAAATCGCTGTAACGACGAAGCGGACTTGTAACTTGAGAATACATATTTAATCCTAAACCGCAGTGCATTGCAGGACTTACGCCAACAGAACGCCGCTTCATACACTTTCTTAATCTAAATTGCCCCGCAAGTCCTAAAGGAATGTCGCTTGGTGAAGAAGGCAAATTTGGAGGATCTTGGCTTACGTAAGGGAACGGAATTTGATTTTTAAATGCAAACTTTGCAGCACCTTCGCCTGCTAAAAGCATCATTTCGCGAATCATATCGTTGCTTTCGTAAAAAACATTCTGTTCAATAGAAACTTTTTTATTTTCATCAACAAAAATGTGAACTTCTGGCATGGTAATTTGAACAGCACCAGCTTTGTTTCGTCTTTCAATATTTTTTCGAGCAATTTCAAAAAATGGTTTAAGTTCTGCACTTTCTTTTTGCTCTTCGGCTTGTTTATAGGTGAGCCTTTTTACATCAACTAAAGTTTTTAAAACTTCACAATCAGAAACACTTCCGTCATCAGCGAATGAAATTTTAAAAGTTAAGGCTCTACTTGGCGTTTTTAAGCCCAAAGCATAATCTTCAAGACAATCTTCGCAAAGCATACGAACCGCACCTTCTGGCAAATAAAGCGTGGCTCCGCGATTTCTAGCACTTACATCAATAGAAGAACCTGGCATAACTGTACTTGCAGGATCGGCAATGTGAACAAAAAGATTTTTTCCGTCCCAAGAAATTGCATCGTCTGGATCTGTGGAATACTCCCCGTCAATCGCATAAGCAAGTTCTGGAATTTTTGTGCGTTCTTCTTGAGGCGGAGATGCCAAACTTTCTGCGGCAGATTGCATAGAAAGTCCCCAGCGAATTGGATAAGGATTTCTTGTAATTTGCCAAATTCCTGTGTCAAGCAAAACTTTGTGCGCTCGCTCTGGCGTTTCTTTGATTTTTGCGTCGTGAAGTGTGCGACTTTTGTCAGTTTTTCCAAGTGCCAACGCTTCAACATCAACCATAAATTTAGAATCTTCTGGTAAAAGTTTGTGCTGACGAAGTCGAGAAATAAATTCTTGGCGGATTTGAGCGGATTTTCCTTTTTCGTCAGCTTTTTTTACAAGTTCTTGAATTTCTTCTTGACTTCTAGGCGAAAAACACAATTTTCCTTCCATTTGCGATTTTAAGTTCTGAATAAAATAAACTGTATTTTTTAGCGAAGTGTAAAGTGTCCAAGCGTTTTCTGTATTTACTTCGTCGTGAAAAAGCGAACATAAATCTTCAAAAGTTAAAAGTTCCGTCGCCGTAGATTCGTCGCTTACTAAAAGTTCCCAAGCGTCTTTGATTTCTTTTGCTAGCGGATTTTCTTGATTCAAATTGTACAAATCTTCTTCTTGGCACGCAAAGTTCTCACAATCCTGAACAATTTTTTCTAAACTTTTAACTGGACCTTCGCTCAACAAAATAATGTCTTTTGCTCGCACATTTTGATTTGCAAACGTGAATTTCGCTGATGTCGCGGAAGTGGACGCTGATTTTGCCGAAAGTGGCACTGATGTCGCGGAACTGGCGGTTTTGTCGCTTAAAGTGGGCGATTTTTCCACCGAACTTAAAAATTTTATTTGATATTTGCCGTTAGAATCGCTCGAAAGCACACAGCCAACAGAATTTTTGTATAAAACTAAAGAGTTATTTTGAATTTGCATAAAACTGATTTTACATTATGCACTTGAACTTTGCAATGAAGTGGACGGTTTACTCGCGGAACTGGCGGTTTTGTCGCGAGAACTGGCGGTTTTGTCGCGAGAACTGGCGGTTTTGTCAGCGAAAGCGGCGGTTTTGTCGCGAGAACTGGCGGTTTTGTCAGCGAAAACGGCGGTTTTGTCGCGAGAACTGGCGGTTTTGTCAGCGAAAACGGCGGTTTACTCGTGGAACTGATGTTTTCCTTCGAGAACTTGTGTTTTTGTCAGAGAAAGTGGCGCTGATGTCGCGGAAGCGAACGCTGATTGTGCCGAAAGTGGGCGATTTTTCTTTTTTTTGGAGCATATTTTGTTATTTAAGTTAAACTTAAGTTGTCATTGTCGGACTTGCCCCAACAATCTACTTTCGCTTAGCACAAAATTTAATAAGCAAAGTGCCACTTTCTTAATTTTTCTATGCTAAGTTTTCGCCCTAAACATAACCCGCTCGTCAGGGTTCCGCTGTTCGCTTCATTCTTGCTTCGCAAGAACGCTCCTTTCGTCGCGCCCTTATGATCGGGGCTAAGTTGTTAAAACTTTTTACCTCCGTGTAAAAAGTTTTAACTTAAGAATTTGCTCCGCAAATTCTTAACACATTTTATACTTACAAGTGAATGACGCAACCTCCTGTTGCTCTTTATAAATCAACACGAAGTTAATACGTTGCATAAAACGCAATAATCAATTTATTTTATTTCACTTTACACAACAATATTTGGCTGCTAAAATCTAAATAAAACTTAAGTAAAGCGTTAGGGATAGTAGTGGCGGCGTTAGCCGTTCTTGCGAGGCGGTGGTTGAGCAAGGTCGAAACCACCAGAACGCAAGAATGTAGCGACAGCGGAACCACGAATAGCCCGACTTGCCGTTAGGCAAGGAACGCCCAAAATATGAAAATTTTTATTCTTAGGAGACAAAAAAATGGGTGAAAATTACTTCAATTCAATTCCGTGGCGCGAAGCTAGACTTCAACTCGGCCACTGCCGCTCAATGTCAAAAGACGAATTTGCCGACGGAGTTAACGCTCTCAAAGGCAAGAAAATTGTAATCGTAGGATGCGGTGCTCAGGGATTGAACCAGGGTTTGTGCTTGCGCGATTCAGGACTTGATGTTTCTTACGCTCTTCGCGAGTCAGCGATTGCAGAAAAAAGACAGTCTTGGAAAAACGCGACAGAAAACGGATTCAAAGTTGGAACTTACGACGAGC
>CAZLXK010000118.1:0-7661 GCA_964563305.1 uncultured Treponema sp. | reverse complement strand
CGCCTTAAAAGGGCGGTGCTCTGCCAACTGAGCTAATAGCCCCCTCGTTTATTCAACGTGAGAACAATATATAACTTAGCAAAAATTGTGTCAACAGAAAATATAAATTTTTTTAATTTTTTTTAGAAAATTTCAAGAAATTCAATCAATTACTTTTTATAATTGCAATCTATATTTTTAGATGTTATAATTTTCAGTCATAGAAAATCAAATATTTTTGATGTTTTAAGGTCCATTTGGACTGGAGGTATGTTTATATGAAAAAAATCTTTTTTGCTTTGCTTGCACTTTGTCTTTCATTTTCTGTTTTTGCTCTTGAACCAGAAATGCTTGAAAGTATTAATTCTAAAATGATTCTTATGAATTCTGGCAGTTTTGAAATGGGAAGTAAGGATTTTGAAAAAAATGAAACTCCTATTCATACAGTTGAATTAAAAAGTTTCTATATTCTAAATACAGAAGTTACACAAGAAGAATATAAAGCGGTAATTGGTCACAATTTTTCTAATAATAAAGGCGACAAACTTCCAGTAGAAGAAGTTAGTTGGTATGACGCAGTAATTTTCTGCAATAAACTCAGTGTTGCTTCAGGATTAAATCCAGTTTATTCGCTTAACGGAAATACAAATGTTGATGAATGGGGAGAAATTCCTAGAATTGATGCAAGTCAAGAATCAAAAGATTTATGGAATTCTATTGTTTGTGATTTTAATGCAAACGGATATCGCCTTCCTACAGAAGCGGAATGGGAATATGCTGCCGGTGGAAATTCTCCAGTTGATTTATCAACAACTGCTTGGTACAAAGCAAATAGCGAAGAAATTACACACGCTGTTGGCGAACAATCTGCAAATACAAATGGACTTTACGACATGAACGGAAACGTTTGGGAATGGTGTCAAGATTGGTATTCTTGGTACACTCACGCTGATGGCGTAAATGATGTTGATAATTCTGGACGAAAAATTAGACGTGGCGGTTCTGTATTAAGCGATGAAGTTTTTTGCAGAAATGCTAATCGTGCAAGTAGCGTTCCAGAACTTAGAGGAATTGATTTAGGATTCCGCGTTGTAAGAGCAAATCTTGATTCAGAAGAAAATGTGCTTGTTCCTGCAGCGACTGTTCAAGAATCATCTTCAGAATCAGAAAATGTAAACGAAGCAATTTTATTAGAAAACAATAACACTTTTTCTGACGAAGTTGAATTTTTTGACGAAGCAAAATAAAGTAAAATAGTGGGAAGTTATACTATAGTTGTTCCGAATACAAAAATTTTGCAACGTGTATGCGGAACAAATGACAGTAATTTAAAACTCATCGAAAATTTTTTAGGAAGTACTGTTTTTGCTTGTGGAAATGAACTTTCAGTTGAAAGCAAAGATTCCAAAGTAGAGCGGGAATTCCGTTTTATAGTAGATCGAATTCTTGATGAATTTTCAGAAGAAGATTCATCAGTTTCTGACACAGATTTAATCAATTCAATTTTAAATAATGATGAATATTTAACAAAATCATTTTCTTCATTTATAGAAATTCCTGGTGGAACAAAAAAGATTTATCCAAGAAATCATGGTCAACTCAAACTTTTAAATGCAATGCAAAAAGATGATCTTGTTTTTGCAGTTGGTCCGGCTGGCACTGGAAAAACATTTTTTGTAATTGCTCAAGCATTAAGACTTTTGCTAAATCACAAAGTAAAAAAAATCATTTTAACGCGACCAGTTGTAGAAGCTGGCGAAAATTTGGGCTTTTTGCCAGGAGATTTGTTAGAAAAAATAAATCCTTATATTCGGCCACTTTATGATTCAATAAATGAACTTTTAACAAAAGAAACTGTACGAAAATTAACAGAAAACGGTATTATAGAAGTTGCACCTTTAGCTTATATGCGAGGGAGAACTTTAAATGAAAGCGTAATAATTCTTGACGAAGCACAAAATACAACAAAGGAACAAATGAAAATGTTTCTTACGCGAATGGGCGAAAATTCAAAAGTTTTTATTACTGGAGATGTTTCGCAAATTGATTTACCAAAAAAAATTCCTTCTGGTTTAGTTCACGCCTTAGAACTTCTAAAAAATCTTGAAGGAATTTCTATTGTAAAATTAACAAGTGAAGATGTTGTTAGAAATGAACTTGTTAAAAAAATTATAAAGGCTTATGACAATGAAGAATCAAACTAAAAAAAATAAAGAAAAACAAAATCAAGAGTTTTGGAATGATTGTAAAACTTATTTTAAAGTTAATTATCCAAAAATGATTGTATTTTTTATTACATTAATTGTTGTTGGAGTAATTTCATTTTTTAAAATTTCAACTACATCAACTGTCGCTTCTTATAATATAGAAGATTATGAAGTTGGGCAAATTGCTGATATTACAATCAAAGCAACAAAAACTTTACCGCCAACTTTTGAAAATCCTATAAGTGTTGAAAAAGATGAAAAAATTATTAAAAAAGGTTTTCCAATCACAGAAGAACAATATGCTAAACTAAAAAAAATGGCAGAAACAAGTTCTTATTTTGACGGAAGAGCTTTTGCAAACACAATAATTTATCTTTTGCTAGTTCAAATTTTGTTTTACTTTTTTACTAGCGATATTTTTAAGAAAAAAAGATTTGAACTAAAAGAACTTATTACAGAAAGCAGTTTTTACATTATAATTTATGGAATTGCAGTTCTTGCAAGTAAAACTGTTAAATTTTCAGATCCTTTTTCAATTAGCATAATTATTCCTTCTTCGTTTTGCATTTTGCTTATTACAATTTTGTTTGGTCAATTAAGCGGAATCTTCTTTTCTATTATAATTTCGCTTGGAATTTTAAATGCTGCGTCTTATCAAATAATTCCGTGTCTTTTTGCGTTTAGTACATCACTTTGTTCTGTAAAAATTGTAAAAAATGTTCATCATCGTTCAAATATGGTTTTAGTTTCTTTATTGCAAATGCTTCTAAATATAGTTTTTGCTTTAATTTTAAAACTGATTTTTAATTATCCACTAAAAGGAAGTCTTGGAATATTTTTAGGAATTGCTGCAAACGGATTTGTCTCTGGAATTCTTTGTTTAGGAATGTTGACTCCGCTTGAAATGATTTTAAACACAGCGTCGCCTTTTAGACTTACAGATTTAAGCGATACAAGTAATCCGATTTTTGAAGAAATGAAAGTTAGTGCAAACGGAACTTATTCTCATTCACAAAATGTTGCAACTTTGGCAGAAGCGGCTTGTCGCGAAATTGGAGCAAATGCTTTGTTAGCAAGAGTTGGTGCTCAATATCATGATATTGGAAAACTTGATAATCCAGAATATTTTACAGAAAATCAAATTGACGGCGAAAATATTCACGATAGAATAAATCCAACTTTGTCTGTAAGCGTAATTCGCTCTCATGTAAAACGCGGAGTTGAAAAGGCACAAGAACTCCATTTGCCAAAGCAAGTTATTGACATTATTGCACAACATCACGGAAATCAAGTAATTGAATATTTTTATAACGAAGCTTTAAAAACTGATCCAAATGCAAATCCCGCTGATTTTTCTTATTCAGGAACGCCGCCAGAAACAAAAGAAAGTGCAGTTGTTATGCTCGCTGACACAGTTGAAGCGGCAACTCGAACATTAAAAAACAGAAGTATTCCGAGTCTTGATAAATTTATTTGGATGTTGATAAATAAAAAAATCGAAAATCATCAGTTGGATAATTCTGATTTAACTTATGCGGACATTACAAAAATTCACGATTCATTTTTGCAGATTTTAACTGGAATTTATCACAGCAGAATTGAATATCCAGATCAAAAGCAAACTGAAGCAAAAATTGAACAAGAAGTTAAAGAAGAGCATGCTCAAGAATTGGCAGAAGAAAAACTTTTAGAACAAAAATCTGACCAAAAAAACGACCAAAAATCAGAAAATAAAACTGAAAAAACTGGAGAATTTAGATTAAAAACAGAAAATCTCGAGCAAAAATCAAAAAATTTGCCAAAATCAGAACAAAAAACTGAAACTAAAAAAGAAAAAACTGGCGAATTCAAAATAAAAACTGAAAATTCTGCTTTAGAATCAAAAAATCCAACTAAATCAGAAATAAAAAAAAGCAAAACTGGCGAATTTAAACTAAAATCTGAAGACAAAAAAGAATCAAAAGGAAAACTTGATGAAAAATAGAATTCTTGTAAGCGTTTCAGATGATTTAGAAGAATTTTCTTGGCTTAAAAAAGTTGAAGATTTTTCACAAAAAGTTTTAAAAGAACTTAAAATAGAAAATCAGGAAGTTTCAATTTTGTTTTGTCGTGACAATTTTATTCAAAATCTAAATCGCGATTATAGGCAAATTGATTCTCCAACTGATGTTTTGAGTTTTGAAAACGGAACAGAATATTTTGATGAAAACAACGTAAAATGGAAAGTTGCTGGCGACATTGCGATTAGTTTAGAAACTTTGCCAAAAAATGCAGAATATTTTGAGGTTTCTCAAGATGAAGAGTTAAAACGACTTTTAGTTCACGGATTGCTTCACTTAAACGGTTTTGATCACGGGGAAGAACATGTGGAAAAAAATAAAGAGCCAATTTGTGAAATGTTAAAAATTCAAAAAAAAATAATGGAAAACTTAAAAAATGAAAGTATTTTGCAAGAAGATTTAAAAATTTAAAAAAATCGGCTGCTAATCGGCTGAAAAATAAAAACTAAAACTAAAACAGGAAATTTTATGGGATTATTTTCGAAAAATAAAACTAAAAAGGAAAATCAAAAATCTGAAAATCCGCAAGGTGCAAGCGAAGAAAGTCAAGAAGAAATTTTGGCTGAAGAAAAAAATGATATGATAAAAGGCGTTGAAGAATTGGCTGACACAACTGTAAAAGAAGTTATGATTCCGCGCATCGATGTTGATTTTATTTCGCTTGACACAGAACAAAGCGAATTGTTAAAAAAAATAACTGAATCTGGACATTCGCGTTTTCCGGTTTATTCTGGTTCGATTGATAATGTTGTGGGCGTTTTGTACGTAAAGGATTTAATAAAAACTTTTGCTAACAAGCAAGAAATTGATTTGCAAAAAATTATCCGCAAAGCGTATTTTGTTCCGGAAAGTAAAAAAATTGACAGTTTGCTTAGAGAATTTAAAAGGCGACATATTCACATTGCGATTGCGATTGATGAATATGGCGGAATGAGTGGAATTGTTTGCATGGAAGATATTATTGAAGAAATTGTCGGCGACATTCAAGACGAATTTGATAATGAACGCGAAGATATAATTCCTTTGTCAGAAAATGTTTGGCTTTGTGATGCTCGCGTAAATTTAGAAGATTTGAACGAAACTATAAATGCGGATTTTCCTGTAGAAGATTTTGAAACTTTAGGCGGATTTGTCTTCGATTTATTTGGAAAAATTCCTGTAAAATTTGAAAAAACAACTTGGAATGATTACGATTTTATTGTTCAAGAAATGGAAGGTCATAAAGTAAACGTAATAAAAGTAATTTATCATAAAGAATCAAATGAATGATTAAAATTACGGTGGTGAGGGGAAAAATTTGAAAATAAAATCTCAAGTAAAAAAAGCGTTTTTTGTTTTAGTTTTGATTTTACTTTGCGAAAATATTTTTGCTCAAAGGCGAACTTTAGAATCGCCAGTTCAACTTTATAACAAAGCTTTAGAATTTCAAAATCAAGAAGATTATTATTCTGCCATAGAAATTTATAAAACTGTTTTAGATTTAAATCCTCAATACGCAGACGCTTGGTATAATTTGGCTTTATGTACATACAATCTTGGAAATTACGATTTAACAATAACTTACGCTGACAACGCTGCAAAATATTCACCAAATTTAAGCACAATTCAAAACTTAAAAGGAATGGCTTTGCTTTCTTTAGGAAATTTTAGTGAAGCAAGAAACATTTTTAATTCAGTTCTTGAAAAATATCCAAATGATGTAAACTCGCGTTTTGGTTTAGCAGAACTCGATTTATATGAAGGAAAAATTTCTAGTGCGGAAGGAAGATATGAAGAAGCACTTGCTCGTGATTCTACAAACAGAAAAGCACTTTTGTCTTTAGCCTTAATCAGTTCGGAAGAAGGAAATTATAATTTAACAAAAAGATATTTATATCAAGCATTGTTTTATCATTCTGGAAATCCGCAAGTTCATTATTTAGCGTCTTATCTTGCAAGTCAAAATGGAGATTTACAAGAAGCGGAAAATCAAGCAAAAACTGCAATTCAAATTCAAAATAATTTTGAGCGAGCCTACATTTTACTTTCGCAAATTTTATATGAACAAAAACGTTACTCAGAAGTTTTAGAACTTTGCGAATATATTACAAATCAAAACAGAAATGCGGTTTCTTCTTGGTATTTGATGGGACTTTCGCAAGAAAAACTTAATCAAACAGAAGATGCAATTTCAAGTTTTGAAACCGGACTTGATGTTAATCCAGAAGATGAAGTTTTGCGACTTGCATTAGAGCAACTTGTTTCTTCGGAACTTCCGCTTGAAGACGAAAGACGAAATTCTTGGGCGACTTATCACAAAAATAAAGCAGCAGAATACGCAAGAGTTTATGATTCTCCTAGCGAACGTTTTGAATATCAAAAAGCACTTTCTGTTGCTCCGTTTGACATTCAGTTGCGACAAAATTTCGCTGATATGTTAGAAAAGCAAAATCTCTACGAATTTTATTATGAGCAGTTAAAGTTTATAAATCAAAATGCAAATTCTTTGCAAAATTCTTCAAGTTCAAGCGAAAATTCTTCTAATCAACAAAATCCGCAAAATCAAAATTCATCACAAAACGCAAATTCTTCTGTGCAAATTAAAAATCAAGACACAATGGAAGCTCTTGAAAATCTTATGAAATATAATTTGAGTGCAAAGTGGAATGTGGAACCTTTTTATCTTGATAAAACCAGATGGAATCTTGGAATTTATTTCGAAAAAAAGCCAGTTCAGTTGCTTCATTCTGATTTAGAAGAAATTATTGCAAATGCTGCAAAAGATGTTTTTGACGGAGTTTCTTCGACTTCGGTTGATGTTATGACTCAAAGTGTTGAAGGTTTTGCTGACGCTTTTAGAAATGCTCGCGAAAACAATCGAGATTATTTTGTTATTTTGACTGCCAGCGAAACGGAGCGAAGTTTTAGGCTTGATGCAAATGTTTATTCACAAAGAACTGGAACTTTAACACGCTCAATTCATATTTATAGAACGGGAAACGACCGAATTGCAAAAAGTTTAAGAAGTTTTAGACAATCAATTTTGGATCTTCTTCCAATTCGCGGAAAAGTTTTAAAAACTAGCGGAACAACAGTTTTGATTGATTTGGGAAAAAATGATGGAGTTGAAAACGGAGCTCAATTCGATCTTGTAAAAAAAGGTTCAATTTTAACAAATGATTCAGGACCTGGAATTTTTTATAAATCAAATGCACTTTTAGGAACTGTAAATCTTACTCGCGTTAACGAAGAAATTTCTGAAGGCGAATATACAAAAAACGGTTTTTATGATTCGATGAATCTTGGCGATGAAGTTGTTTTGATTAAAGAAAATTCTTCGGATTCTGCAAGTTCTCAAAGTCAACAAGGAAATATTGCAAATGACACGCGACCAGCGGCAAATAATCAAGGCCAAGTTGCAACTGATGAAGCAAGA
>CAZLXK010000117.1:0-7742 GCA_964563305.1 uncultured Treponema sp. | reverse complement strand
ATGAGTCAGTTAAATTTTGATATTTTGTAGATTTTAGCCGTTGGTTAGTTTTCTACATAAAGTGATTAAAATAAATTTTAATCGCGACTAAATTAAATTGTATTTTTATCGCTTTTTGCGGTTAAGGAGAAAATTATGAACTGGGGAATGATTGGTGCTGGTTTAGTAATGGGTATTTCTGCTATGGGTAGTGCCATTGGAATTGGAATTGCAGGACAAGGTGCAATTGGTGCATGGAAACGTTGTTATTTGAATAATAAACCGGCTCCATTTCTTCTTGTTGTTTTTGCAGGTGCTCCACTTACACAGACAATTTACGGTTTCCTTTTAATGAATTCGATTAAAGGAAAAGTTACTAATGGAACGCTTGATCCATTGTTTGCTTTAGGCTTGGGAATTGCTGCAGGACTTGCAATGTGTATGTCTGCTGTTGCTCAGGGAAAAGCTGGTGCTGCTGGTTCAGATGCTTTAGGCGAAACTGGTAAAGGTTTTACTAACTACATTATGGTAGTTGGTCTTTGCGAAACAGTCGCTTTGTTTGCAATGGTATTTGGAATGATTGCTTAAAATCAGAAAAAATCAGATAGATGAAAAATCAATAACGTAAATTTTTTTTACAACCAGTCTATACTTTATGGGCTGGTTGTATTTTTTTAGAAGCAAGAAGAAATAATAAACTGACTGTCTTAAAACTTTTGCTAACATTCACTATTGGAGAAAACTTATGGTAAAGAAAACACGAGTCGTGCATATTGGTGGACAAAATAATGTAAAAAAAATATATCTTGGTGGCGATAATCCCATAACAATTCAAACAATGTGGAAAGATGGCATAACAGATGTTTTTGAAAATCCAGAAAAACTAAATTCAATTCTAAAACAAATAAATAATTTAAAAGCATTAGGTTGCGATATAATTCGCTTTGCTGTTCCAGATATGCAAAGTGCACATTCACTATGTGAAATTGCAAATCATACAGATGTTCCTCTTGTTGCAGATATTCATTTTGATTATAAACTCGCACTTGAATGTCTAAAAGGTTCAGTCAGTGCTATAAGAATAAATCCTGGAAATATTGGAAGTAAAGAAAAAGTTCTTGCAGTTGTAAATGCTTGCAAAGAAAAAGATGTTGCAATCAGAATTGGTGTAAATACTGGAAGTCTGCCAAAAGATTTAGAAAAAAAAGTTGAAACTAAGGAATTAACTCGCTCTCAAGCCTTAGCACAAGCGGGACTCAGAGAAGCACAAGTTTTTGAAGATTGTGATTTTACAAATTATCTTGTAAGTCTAAAAGCGTCTTCTGTTCAAGAAACAATCGATGCAAACGAAACATTTTCTAGCTTAAGTGACGTTCCTTTGCACATTGGAGTTACAGAAGCCGGTCCTTTAATTAGCGGAATTGTAAAATCTACAATGGCGTTCACGCATCTTCTAAAAGAAGGCATTGGTTCAACCATAAGAGTCAGCCTTTCTTCAAGTCCAGAAAATGAAGTTATTACAGCAAGAGAAATTTTGCATGAATGTGGGCTAAGAAAAGGCGGAGTTACTTTAATAAGCTGCCCTCGCTGTGGAAGAATTGGTTTTGATGTTCATAGTTTTGTGGAACGATGGCAAAATGAACTGCTTTCGCTAAATAAAGATGTAAGCATTGCCATAATGGGTTGCATTGTAAACGGACCTGGAGAAGGCAAACATGCTGATTTAGGAATTGCAGGCGGCAGAGACAAAGTTATTATTTTCAAAAAGGGAAAAATAATCCGAACTATTGACGCAAAAGATGCCGATAAAGTATTTAGACAAGAGTTGGAGTCTTTATAATGAAAAAAAATTGCGTTATTTTGATTTTTGCCCTAGCGTTTAATTCTTTTATATTTTCACAAACAATTCCTCAAAAAGTTGAAAAAGGAAATGAGGCTTGGCGTTATTTAAAAACTGCAGAAGATTTTTATGAAAGTGCAGATTATGGAAACGCATTTTCTTATGCAGAAAAAGCAAAGCAAATAAAAAAAACTGATTGTGATTGGCAAGTTTATCAACTTGAAAACCTTATGAAAAAATCTCAAATCAGAAGAGTTGGAACTCAGTTAGACCTTTTCATAAAAGAATTGCAAACTTTAAATATGAATGTTCAACTTGAAATAATAAATTATCATCTTGAAAAAAAAGGTCAGGAATATTTCAAAAATGATTATAATCGCGTTTTTCCTTACGTTTCAAATTATTTTCAATATCCAGAAGCTGATTTTTTGATTGCAAAAATTTATTTTATGGAAGGTGAAAATGAAATCGCACTAAATTATTTAGAAAATGCTTATAAAAATTCTGAATATTTGGACGTTCCACTTCAAAAATATGATATTTTAAACGAAATGGCAGAAATCAGTTTTTCGATGCAAAATTATGATGATTATGAAAAATATTTGCTGCTGATTGTTGCCGACAATGAATTTTATAATGATCAAAATTTTATGAATGCAATAATAAATTTAATTGATGATAAAGAAGATTCACTTGAAAAGTTTTTCCTTTTATATCGTTGCAAAAACACGATTGGACTTTCAGCCCTTATAAAACTTTCAGAATATTATAAGGATTTTGGGTATGCCGATAAAGCCTTAAAATGCAGTGCACTTGCCTCAATAATTGCAGTTACAAGAATCGATGATGTTATAAAACAAAGAATTAACACATACGAATATAAAAACCTAAGTACTTTGCTTAATTTGTCTAGTAATTATTCTGATATAGTTGATTGGGGAAATCAAAATGAAATTTGGAAACTTTTTTATGATTTTGCTGACATTTGTGCATTAAATGGAAAACTTATATTTGCAAGAAATTTATACACGATTCTATCCCAAAGTGCACCAGAAAATTATTGGAGAATAATGAGTGAACAAAAACTTATAAAATAATTTAGTAAAGCAAACCTAAACCAAAATAAATTTCATAATTACGAGCGGGATTCCTCCAACTTGAATCAAAATAATTGGTTTTAGAATCAAGAAGTCCTTTAGATAAATCATATCCAATGCTTCCACGAACAACATAACTTTTCCATCGTAGCGGATAAACTAAAACTTCAAGTCCGCAAGTATAAATTCCTTCTTTTATGCTAAAAATTGAACCAGAAACACGATTTTTTAGCAAAGCAATATCAATAAATGGCGATAATTGTAATTCAAAATCAAGATAAGAAAAAAGTTTATGCGGAATATAAAAAATTTTCTGTTTGGTTTCTGACATTTCATCATAAGAACCAAATAAATTTTTTCCCCACTCAAGCCAAGAAGTTGTAATTATATGAATCGGAAAATCAAAATTTATCGTTAATGCACAAGGAGTTTCTAACGCGTAATTATTTGAATCTACATTGTAATCAATATTATAAGTTTGATAATCTGCGGCACCTCTAAGTTTTTCTCCTATTTTTGTTGTAGTATTTAAACCTGCAAAAAAGTTTGCATTTGTAGAAAATGATAAAAATTTCCAGTTTGTAAAAAATTTTGCATTTACAGTAATAGAAGGAACAACCTTTTCAGAAATTACTTGTGTGTGAAAATCCCAACCAATATTTTCGACTGTATTAAAATAATATCCATTTCTAAAATTATACTTTTCGGTCCAATTTATATTACTAACATCAATACTTTGTGCAACATTTATTATTGGAGTTTGATTTAAGTCTGTATTATTTTCGTTTATGCCATCAAAATCCCAATTATTCGTAAGAGTAATAGAAGGCGTAAAAGAAACTGAAGTTGTGTTTCCTAAATAACCCAAAACTAAAGGCAGCGAAACACCAAATTTTTCAACAAAATATAATTCATCGCCATAAACTATATAATCATTATTTCGTATTACAGATTGAGTTCCGCTTATACTTAATTTATTGCGACCAAAAGGAATTTTTACAGTTAAACCAGTTGCGTACGAAAAGTCTGGAGCAGGTTCGCCAACTTCCCAAGAAATGCTAAAATCGTTACTCCAAGAATTTTCTGTAAAACCTAAATTAAATGGAAATTCATATTCAAAATTAAAACCGCCAGAAAATTTTGACCAATCATCAGGATAATCTTTGTTTCCAAGCTGACCATTTAAATCGATATTTAAATCGCTCATTGTTCCCAAAAAATTGTTATCTTTAAGTTTTAATTTTAATTCTAAACCAGAATTTGTATCTAAAGTTGGCTTTGGAAGCATTAAAAATGATTTTGAATCTGAAAAAGTGTAAATAACATCAGCAATATTTAAATCATTTATTTTTTCAATCACAACATAATTAAATTCAAGATTTTCAACCAAACGCGTATTTTCAATTTGTTGCCTTATATCTTTCAAATAATTTTCAAATTCTTCTTTTGACAAAAAAATTCGCTCGTAATCAATATCAGTTATATTTCTTTTGACTGCATAGGCTTTCGTTTTACCTTTTGAATTGAAAGTTACATTTTTAATTTGATAAGTTTCTTTATTTTTATGCTGATTTTCATTTTCGCTTTCGGCAGATTCAGAAGATATAAAAACTGAATTTTCTTGATTTAGAGTTTGTGCAGTTAAATTAAGCGTGAAACATAGAAAAAAAATACTTATAAATATATATTTTAAAGTTTTCAATCAATATGCTCCTTTTTTATCCAATACAACCCAAATTGTTTTTATTAAAATCCATAAGTCAAGCCAAATTGACCAGTTTTGAATATAATATGAATCTAACAAAATGCGCTCTTCATAAGCAGTTCCACTTCTGCCACTTGTTTGCCACATTCCAGTAATTCCAGGCAAAACAGAAAGGACATAATCCCGACTTTCGCCATATTTTTCAAGTTCACCTTCAGTTACAGGTCTAGGTCCTACAAGAGCCATTTGTCCAACTATAACGTTAAATAATTGTGGAAGTTCATCAAGCGAAGTTTTCCTTAAGAATTTTCCAAATTTTGTAACTCGAGGATCATCTTCAAATTTTCGCTCTTTTTCCCATTGTTCTCGCATTTTTGGATTTTCAGCTAAAATCTTTTCAAGTTTTTGGTCAGCATCAATGCACATTGATCTAAATTTCCAACATTTAAATTCTTTTCCATTTTTGCCAACTCTTTTGTGTCCATAAAAAATTGGACCTCTTGAAGTAAGTTTTGTAAGAATACATAAAATCAGCATAAGAGGAATCAAAATAGGGCAGAAAAATAAAATTATTAAAATATCAAGAATTCTTTTTATAATGAAATTCGATTTAAAAGTTAAGTTGTGAGTTGAAGCAAATCCTACAATTCCTGCAATATCTTTTAACTGTTGAGTTGTTGTGCTATTAGACTGATTTTTAGAAATAGAAATTGTGTAGCGATAAGTTGACATAATTTTAGTCATATCGTCTTTATAGTCACTGATAATTGCATATTTTATATTATGTTTTTTTATGATGTTAAAAATTTCTGCATTTTTAGATGAAAATCGTGGAATATTATTATACAAATCACTTTTTGTTGCAGAAGAATCAATAATTACCGCTGGATAATAACCCAAGTATTTGTTTTTTAAGAGTTTATCAATAATTTCGTCAGCATTAGATTCAGAAGTATAAATTACTGAAGGAACTCCCCACCAAGTAAAATTTGAAAAAAGTTTCTTTGCAAAATGTCTTGTAAAAGGTAGAAAAATAGTTGCGAATGGAAAACTAATTAAAAGTGCAATGCTGATTGCATATTTCTTGCTGTCTCTAACAATATAACTCGCATAAGGAATATCTTTTACGCTTGAAACATAAAGTGTAAAAACAATGGCACAAATTGAAAAAAATGTAACTCCACAATATTGTTTGACTTCTTCAGTTGGCATATTCATAATTCCTGGATACAAACCAACGCAACCAAACAAAATCAAAATAAATGGAATATAAACTGAATAAACTATAAAAGATCTAAAATTGATTATTGATGGTGCAAAAAGATTTACAATAAAAAATCCTAAACCAATGCACAAAAATAAAACAATTCCATCTATTACACAAAGTCCCAAACCTGACCAAAAAGAACTTGTATGAGGAAATTTTTTAGTTAAATAAGCATCAAACTCTTCGCTGTTCATTTTTTACCACATTAAACTTAAAATTTGTATTCAAAACCGATGTAAAAATAATTATTAAATATATTGTAAAAAGAAGAAGTCCATTTGTTATAATAAAGTTCTACGATTTCTTGTTCTGAATAAAGTTTAGAATCTCCAGAAATTTCGTAACCTAAAAGAGTCGTTTCATCAGTATCATATTTTGCACTAACTTCACCGCCAGGATAAATATTTGAATCAACGCCTTTATTATAAATGTATTCAAAATTGTAAGATGCTTTTAGAGAAAAACTTCCCCACGCAAATTTTGGAAGTGAATATTTTGCTGTTAAACCTAATTGAACTAAATACATTTTATGTTTTTGTGTTAAAAAATTTAGATGTTCATAAGTTTCTGCTATAATTTCATTGTTTATCGCTTGATGCATAAAAATGCTTCCGTCAGTTGCATATTTTCCGCTAGTAGCACAAAGATATTTTATTGCAATTGCTGATGAAAGCGTTTCTGCAGAATTTGCGTGCCGAGCAAAAGTTCCATTAAAAGTAAGAGATAAATTTTTAATGGGATTCATAGAAAATGACAAATTAATTCCATCGCTATTTGGAGGAAGATTTGAACCTATAGAAATTCCATTGTTTGTATAATTTTGATAATTGTAAGTGCTATCTGTGTACCAATAAATATCTTGGCTACTATCAGAATGAGCATAAGTATAAGGCGTAACTAAAGTGTAGTCTAAAGAAATTTTATTAAGAATCGGAGAATCAAAAGCATAAATTATGCCAGTTTTTGCAGCAACTCGGATTTTTGTATCAAAATTCAATTTTATTAAATCATTTACAGATAAATCATCAACAAAAATGTCCGTTGCCCACAAAAATCCTTTAAAAATATTATAATTTACAAGAATTCCCATTTGAAGATTGTCATTACAACCGCCAATTCCTTGAACAACCATATAAGGTGCAGGAATAATGTAAGAAGGATCAAATCTTTGTCCAAAAATTATAGTTTCGTAATATGAAATTTCTAACTTGGAAATCGGCTTAAAAGAAAATTGATGAAAAGTTAAATATTTATTTGGCTGAAGTCCAGAACCGTTATAATTTGATGATGAGCCAATTACTGAATAAAGTTGTGAATAAGAAAATTTATCTTTTATAAGAGAAAGTTCAAGATTTGCACTGTGATAAGAGCCACTATTTAAGGCTAAACTCTTTGAAATAAAAGGGCTAAATCCTAATCGATTTATTCCACATTGGAAAAATAAAGTTTCATTTCCTATTGTTAAAACATCATTTATATCAAGATAAACATTGTAAGGTCCCACAGAAGAAGGATCTGTTAAAGAATCGTGTGGTAAACTTGAAAACAAAGGTCGATAATCTTTTTCAGATTTATTATATGCGGAAAGTCCTAAATCGTAGCCTAGAGAAACAAAATTATTAAAAAAAGCTACATCGCCAGTTACACTTGGAAAAATTGGAACAAAAGGTTCTGAAATTCCATTTTGTGAATCAATTTTTAATGCAAGATTTACATCAGCATTTATATACCAAGGTTTTCCGTTTAATTCTTCATAAAATGATTTTGCTTTTTCTTGATTAAAAGAATTTCTATTTTGAATAACTTGCTCAAGAATTTTGTTTACATAAAGTTTTGAATAAGGTCTTAATGGCG
>CAZLXK010000116.1:0-7756 GCA_964563305.1 uncultured Treponema sp. | reverse complement strand
ATTTTTCTTTTACAGATTTTTGCTCATTTTTATCTTTGCAACGATAAATTAAATAAGGAGCAGCAGATTTTAAGTTTTTTTCTTTTACAGCGTTAATTGCTTCGAGCCGAACTTTATATTGATTGTCGCGCAAGGCTTGAATTATAACTTGATTAGATTTTTCATCATCAAAATAAGACAAACCTTTTATAACGTAAACACGAAAATTCGAATCGTCGCTTTCAAAAAGTTCAATTAAAATATCTTCGGACTCTTGTTTTTGCATTGCACCAATCGCTTCGGCTGCATACATTCTAACGTAAGAATTTTCATCTTCATCTTGTGCAATTTGTGCTAACTTTTCCCAAGTTTCAGTCGCTTTAATTTTTCCAAGAACTCTCATTAAGGCTTGACGTTGTGCAGTTGACAAATCATCACGATCCAAAAAATCCGCTAAAAATAAGGCTTCGTCTTTTCCGCCAAGTTCGCCTAAAGCCGAAAGAGCCACAGTAAAATAATTTTCATCTTCTCTGTCAATCAAATCTATAAGTCCCGGCAAAGCTTCGTAAATTTTTGCTTCACTCACATATTTTATGCAAGCGTTAACTGTGTCTTTTTTTTCATCATAAGGATCGTTTATAATTTGGCAAGCGTAATTTCCCAAACAAGGATCTTTTAATTTTGTAAAATATTCTAAAATTTTATTTCGAATATTTGGACTTTTTGTTGTGTAAAAAAGATTATAAATTGAATCGACAAAACGCAAATCATCATTTTTTGTAAGTTCCGCAATTAGTTCGCTAATTTCATCTTCAAGCCCAAACTTAAAAGTTTCGTTGCATTTTGTAAAATATTCATCGCTCAAATTTTCTTCGTTTAGTTCCAAAGAATTTTCAAGTTCTGATTCTGAAATTTTTTTTGGCTTTATGATTGGAGGAACAAGTTTTTCTTTTTTGTAGGAAAATTTTTCTTGATTTTCTAAAAGATTTAAGCTTTCGCCAGAAATTTGACTTTGCTTAAACGCTGCAACAATTGGATCTTCTTCGGGATTTTCTTGTAAATCATCTTGAGGATTTTCTTGCTGATTTGAAGTTTGCTGATTTTCTGAAATTTGTTGATTTTGAGACAAATCTTGCGAAAATAAATTTCCTAAGCAAAACAAAAAAATACTTGTAAAAGTAAAAATTTTTTTTAATAACTTTTTTCTAATTTTAAACAAAATCATATAAACCTCAAAAATAATTTTTTTAAATTTCGTTTGAATGAAAATCATCAAGAAATTTTTTACGAAACTCTGTAAATTTGTCTTCATTTATTGCTTTTCGAATTTCTAAAACCATATTGTGCAAAAAATAAAGATTGTGATAACTTGCCAACATTGAAGATAAAATTTCTTGCTCGCGGAAAATATGTCGCAAATAAGAACGTGAATAAGTTTGGCAAACCTTACATTTACAAAGCGGATCTAAAACATTTTTGTCATGCTCAAAACGCTTTTGTTTTATAGAAATCATTCCTTTGTGCGAAAAATAAAGTCCGTGTCGAGCAATTCTTGTAGGCTGAACGCAATCAAACATATCAATTCCATTCGCAACCGCTTCAAAAATATATTCTGGAGTTCCGATTCCCATTACATAACGTGGCTTTTGTCGCGGCAAAAACTGAACTGTATATTGCAATTTTTCAGCGTAAACTTCCGCTGGTTCTCCCACGCTTAAACCGCCAATCGCAAGTCCAGGAGTTTCTAAACTTGAAACAAATTCGGCACTTTCCTTTCTTAAATCATAAAAAAAATTTCCTTGCACGATCGGAAACAAAACGCCTTTATAATTATTTTCTTGTGCTTTATTCCATTCAGTTAACGCACGTTTTGCCCATTCTGTAGAAAGTCGCAATGCTCGCTCGGCATCTTGGCGAGATTCTCCGTAACCTGAACAAACATCAAGTTGCATTTGAATGTCGCTGTTTAATTTTACTTGAGTTTGAACAACATTTTCTGGCGTAAAAAAATGTTTGCTTCCGTCAATGTCGCTACGAAATTCAATTCCTTCAGTTTTAATTTTTCGCAACTTTGAAAGTGACCAAACTTGAAATCCACCAGAATCAGTTAAAAAATTTCTATTCCATTTTGTAAAACCATGAAGTCCGCCGTTTTCTTGAACAATGTCCGCTCCTGGCCGCAAGTACATATGATAAGTGTTCGCTAAAATGATTTCAAAACCAATTTCTTCAAGCGAATCTTTGTCAACTGCCTTAACAGTTCCTTTTGTTCCGACTGGCATAAAAACTGGCGTTTGAACATCGCCGTGTGCAAGATGAAGAGTTCCAGTTCGTGCCAAAGAATTTTTATCTTCGTGCTGAATATCAAAAAAATTTTTTACTAAATCTGACATATTTTTTCCCTATAAAATTAAATTTAAAATTTAAGTTTTTGCGTATCTTAAAAGAATCAAACTGATTATTGTAAACATAAAAACTGGAAACCAAGCACCAAAAAGTGGCGGAATTGCTCCAAATTTTGCCATAAGCATTGTAATCATTTGCGTAACATAAAAAAGCACAACCGCAATTATGCTCAAAGCCAAACTTACAAGTAAAACATTTTTTCGAGTTTTTCCACTTAAACCAACCGCCAAAAATACAACCAAAAAAACTATAAATGGAAACGAAAATTTTTTGTAATATTCTGATTTTTCTTCTTGACTAGGAAGTCCTGCTCTTTCCAAATGTTGTATATATTCTCGAGCTTCTTTTGAACTAACTTCTTGAACAGAAATCGTGTTATTGCGGAAAGTTTCTGGCGGTTCAACTGCACGAGCCATTAAAGAGGCTTCAGGATTTACTTTTTTAAAAACGCCGTCAACTTCTTTATATTCAATTCCGTTATTTAATTCCCAATGATTTTCTTGCCAAGCAGCATTATCAGCGTAAACTAATGCCGTAAAGTTTTTATCTTCGTCGCGAAATAAAATGTAAAGTGTGTAAAGTCTTTGTAGCGAATCATCATAAAAATCCGCTTTATAAATAATATTTCCTTCTTCTGCCATAATTACAATTCTGTCGTTATTAAGTGATTTTTCTTTTTGAAGAACTGAATTTTGCAAGGCAGTTTTTTTCGCATAAGTTGGAACTACAATATTATCTTCAAATAAAAACAATCCGAAACTCATAAAAATTGCTACAATTAAAAGCGGAAAAGTAAATTTTAGCAAAGAAATTCCCGAAGCAAAAATCGCCAAAAGTTCATTTTTTGCATAAAAATCGCTAAGCATATACGCTGTGGCAAACAAAACCGCAATCGGAACAGAATACCAAACACTTTTTGGAACATAATAAAGCATAATCAAACCAACATCTTTAAAAGAAACGCCTCTTGAAATATAATTCCAGATGTTCATAAACAAATCTGTGAGTCCTAAAATTAAAACAAAGAAAAATAATGCTCCAATAAAAATTTCAAAAAATCTTTTTAGCATATAAAACACAAGTTTCATTTTCTTTTTAGCCTCAAATATAAAATTATTCCCAAAAGTCCTATTAAAAAATTTGGTCCCCACATAACCCAAAATCCGTTCCATCCACTACGCAAACCAAACATTTGTCCTAAAATATTCGCTGCCCAATATAAAACGCTTATTATAATTCCAAAAATTAAACCTAAAGTTTGACCATCTTTTCTGCCAAAAATCAACGCTAAAGGAAATGCCAACATTGCAAAAAATATTGAACCGAATGGAATTGAAAATTTTTTATTGTATTCAAGTTTGTAAGAATTCATTTGTCTTGATGAAAAATTTGGCTGACCTTCTAACTTTCTGATTCTTTTGCCCAAATCCCAACTTGTCATTTCTCGAGGCGAAACTGAACCGTCAGAAGTAATTATTGAATCTTCAAAAACATTTAACTGAAGTTCGTCCGCTTCAAGCGTGTCCCAATTATTATTTCGATTTTTGTTCATCATTAAAACTAAAGAATTTTGCATTTTTAGTTGCATTAAAATTCCGCGAGTTGTTGATTTTTCAATATCAGTTCCTTTTGCAATAATAATTCGCTGATCTCCATTTGTGTGAGAATCAAAAAACACAATATCATTTACGTGATCTTTATTTACGTCGCCAATTACAAGAGTTGAATCGTTCATTCGTTTTATAGAATTACTTTCGATTTCTACTGCCGGATTTGAAACAATTATTTGCCTAAACATTCGATTATATTTTAAAGTTCCTAAAGGCAAAAAATAATCGTTCATAACAAAACTAAAAAGTGAAATCAAAAGTCCCATAATCAAAATTGGTTTTAAAAGCACAAGATAACGCTGCCCGCTCGCTCTAAGAATTAAAATTTCGTTGTCAGTCACCATTCGTCCTAAACACATTAAAAATCCAACTAAAGTTGCAAAAGGTGCCGATTGAGCAATAATTGCCGGCAAAGCGTACCAAATCAGTCTTAAAACAGAAGCAACTGGAACTCTTTTTCGCAAAATAGTTTCTGCAAGAAGCAAAATCTGATTTACAAAAAACACAACAAAGAAAAACGCAAAACAAACTAAAAAATATAAAAGCAATTCTTTTGAAATATATTTTGTTAAAACATTATTTTTGACTTGATGAAGTGAATAAAGTTTTCGTGCAAAAAACGCTTGTGCTTTTTTGTGATTTTTTTTACGTGCATTAGAAAAAAGTGCTTTATAAAATTTCTCTTTTAAAACTCTGAATCTTAATTTAGAAAATATTTTTCTAAAAAAATCGAGAATATCTTTGTTTAAAATTCGTAAAGATTCAGAAAAAGAAAAATTTACTTTTGTTTTATTTGATGATTTTTCTTTAAACATTTAGTTTAATGAACTCCTGTGCTTCCAAATCCGCCTGAGCCACGTTCAGTTTCTGAAAGATTTTCAACTTGAGTAAAATCGCCTAAAGTTACTGGCGAAACGATTATTTGAGCAATTCTGTCTCCATTTTTAATTTCAAAATCCTGATTTCCAAAATTTGCTAAAAGAACTTTTAACTCTCCGCGATAATCGCTGTCAATCGTTCCTGGCGTATTTAAAACTGTAATTCCATTTTTAAAAGCCAAGCCACTTCTTGGTCTAACTTGAATTTCAAATCCTTCGGGAATTTCAAAAAACAAACCTGTAGGAACTAAAATTCGCTTTCCTTTTCTTAAAATGATTTTTTCTGAAATGCAAGCACAAACGTCCGCACCAGACGCACCAGAAGTTTTATAAAGTGGAAGGCTCGCACCTTCTTTTACAGTAAAATTTATTTTTACTTTATTTGACATTTTATTCTCCAAAAAATTAATTTTTTATTTGATTTTTATTTCGTGATTTTTTTACAATTTAAAACAATCATAAAGTTTAATTGTTGCAAATTTTTATTTTAGTGCATCTCGAAAAACTAGAATTTTTGATTTTTTTCGAGAAGATGAGCGAGTTTTAAGCCTTGAAATTACAAGTCTTAAAACGTCGCGTTTTCAAAGTTATCTCTAAAAACTGAAGTTTTTAGAGATTCTCTTTAGATTTTTTAAACCATAAATCAACTGACATTTTTTTTCGCTCACAATCAAATTTTTTGCAAATTTAATTATATCATTTTTACTTACTGAACGTATATATTTACAAATTTCTGAAGTTTCAAGCAAATCAAATCCAAGCGAATTATAATTTTGCAAACGTTTCATAAGATATTCTGGATCTTCACTTCCGATTATTTCTTCGCCACAAATATGTTCAAGAGCATTTTCGTATTCAAAATCAGAAATTTCTTTAGAAATAAGTTCCAAAATTACTTTTTCCATTTGATTTTTAAGTTCAGCAATATTTTTTTTATCGCAACTCGCAGTCGCACACCAAACCGCCGCATTTTCATAAAACGTAAAAAAACTGTAAACATTATAGCACAAAGCCATTTTTTCTCTGATTTGAGTAAAAAGTCTGCTCGACAAAGAATCTCCTGCAAAAGCGTTAAAAACTGAACCTACAAAAAAATCTTTCATTTTAAGTGGCGTTTTTATATTGTAGGCTTCAAAAAATTGAATTTGATTGAAATGTGATTTTACAAATTTAGTTCCGCTTGACCATTTTAAATCGTTTTTAAAATAAAGTTCATTTGGAAAATTTAAAACTTTTTTATGAACATTCATTTTATTCAATTTTTCTGTGATTAAGTTTTCATCTAAGTTTCCAGTTGCAATTACAATAAGTTCGCCGTTTACAAAAAATTTTTTATACCAATCAAAAATCATTTCTCGCGATATTTTTTCTACATCACAAATATTTCCGGTAATGCTTCGAGAAATTTTTTGATTTGGCCACATTGAAGTCGCTAAAACATCAAGAGCTTTTTCATCACAATCATCTTCAATCGAAGAAATTTCATTTTGAACAACTAATTTTTCTCTTAAAAATTCATCTTCTGGGAAAATTGCATTTTCTGTAAGTTCACAAAGCACATCTAAAGCTTTAGACAAATTTTTAGTTTTATTTTCGGCAACCGGAATTGTGCAGTAAAAACAAACATTTTCGCGTTCCGTAAAAGCGTTTATGTAAGCGCCCATTCTGTCAAAAGTGCAAGAAATTTCTTGAGTTGAAAAATTTTTAGTTCCTTTAAAGACAAGATGTTCTGTAAAATGTGAAATTCCTGCAAGATTTTCCGCCTCAAAGCGACTTCCAGTTTTTATCCAAAATCCAATGCACGCCGTAGAAAATTTTTTTGAATTCTGACTTATAAAAACAATATTATTTTTGAGAATTTTTTTACTAATCATTTTTATTTTTTATCAAATGCTGACTTTTTCTAAAATTTTCAAAAAAAAATCCACGAAACAACACAAATGCATTATTTCATGGAATTTTTAAATTAAGATTTTAAATTTTCTAAGATTTCTTTAATTTGGCTTTAAAATCTTAGAAAAGTTTTAATTTTTTTGTTCATCAAGTGCGTCAATATAAGAAAGATTTAATCTTCCCATTTTATCAACTTCGAGTAGTTTTACAGGAATTTGCTGACCTTCTTTTAAGACATCACTTACTTTTTCAACTCTTTGATGCGAAAGTTTTGAAATATGACACAAGCCTTCTTTTCCTGGCAAAATTTCAATAAATGCACCAAAATCCATAATTCGTTTTACAGTTCCATTGTAAATTGTTCCAACTTTTGGATCTTCGCAAATACCTTTGATTGCTTCTTTTGCAGCATCAGTTGCTTTTCCGGTTTTTCCGTAAATTGTAACAGTTCCGTCGTCGTCAGTGTTGATTGTAACGCCGTATTGCGAACAAAGTGTTTTGATATTTTTTCCGCCAGGTCCAATGAGTGCACCAATTTTATCAACATCAATTTTCATAGTTTCAATTTTTGGAGCATAAGGGCTAATTGGTTGCGGTTTATTTATACATTTTTCCATAATGTCGAGAATGTGATTTCTTCCACGTTTTGCCTGATCAAGTGCTTTTCGCATAATATCCATAGAAACGCCGGCAATTTTAATGTCCATTTGGAAGCCTGTAATTCCGTCTCTTGTGCCTGCAACTTTAAAGTCCATGTCTCCAAGATGATCTTCTTCGCCAAGAATATCAGAAAGGATTGCATATTTTTTATATTGCGGACCGTCGGTAATAAGTCCCATTGCAATTCCAGCAACCATTTTTTTCATTGGAACGCCAGCCGCTAAAAGCGAAAGACAACCGCCACAAGTAGAAGCCTGAGAAGACGAACCGTTCGATTCCATAATTTCAGAAACTACGCGAATTGTGTAAGGAAATTCTTCGCGACTTGGA
>CAZLXK010000115.1:0-7762 GCA_964563305.1 uncultured Treponema sp. | reverse complement strand
AAAAGATAAGAGAAGCAAAAATCTTCTTTGATTATGCACTTTCTAATTTGGAAGAAAATGTTGCAAAAAAAACTGCGGAAAAAATCAGCAAAAAAGATACTCAGCAGTCGCTTAAAAACGTAACTGCGGATTTTATAAAAAAACTTCCGCAAAAAGTTGAAAGTTTTGTTTTTGAAAACAATGCACATTCTCTTTTAAGAGTTTATAAATCCGTAGTTCAAAATAATGAAAATGATGAACTTAAAATTGTTCAAGAAATTTCAAAAGTGCTTACAGGTCTTTCTTGCGATGATTGGGGAAGCGAAACTGAGCAGATTTATTTTTCACGTTTGGAAGAACTTAACAAAACATTGATTCAATATGCCAATCAGACGAATACAGAAAAACAAGCATCAGAGCAAATTGACAAAAGTTCTGAAAATTACATCGTCCATTTCTCAAATGAGGAAACACAAAAATCTTTTTCAAAAGTTGAATGTTCAAACAGAGCAAAAACTCTTGAAAAAGAAATTCTACGAACACTTGAGGAAGTTGGACAGTCGGTTTCTGCAGGCGAAAAGCGACAGGTTTTGATGGACGTTTTGAAGGAGCTTTGCAAATGACATATGAAACAAAAACAGCATATTTTGACAACGCTGCGACAACTTTTCCAAAGCCCGCTTGCGTCTACGACTTTATGGACTCGTTCTACAGAACTGCAGGAGCAAATGCAGGACGCGGACAATACAAGATTTCTGGGATGAGCTCGAAAATCATTTTTGAGACGAGGAAGCTTTTGAAGGAACTTTTGAATTGCAAGAATAAGCAAGTGATTTTCACTCCAACAGCGACGCTTGCACTTAACATGCTGATTCAAGGAATTGTGAAACATGTGTTAGTGTCGAACTCTCAACTTTCGTCATTGTCGGGCTTGACCCGACAATCTGTTTCCGAAAAAGATTCCCGTGTCAAGCACGGGAACGACAATGATTTACAAGTTCGGATTGACGAGCATTTATTCACCGTTTACATTTCGCCGTTCGAGCACAACGCAGTTACGCGGACTTTGCACGCGATGGAAAAACAGAATCTTGTGAAAGTGAACGTCCTTCCGATTGAGAAAGATTTTTCCTACGACTTTGAAAAAATTGCACGCGAGTTTGAGAAAGTTCCGCCCGACTTGCTGATTTTAAGCCATGTGAGCAATGTGTGCGGCTTAATTTGTCCGGTCAAAAAACTCTGCTTGCTTGCAAAAAAGTTTGACGCACTCACTCTTCTTGATATGTCGCAGTCGGCAGCTTTAGTCCCGATTGATCTTTCGAGCAACTTGTATGATTTCGCAGTTTTTGCAGGACACAAGACTTTGCTCGGGCCGCTCGGAGTTTCGGGATTTATTGCGAACGCTCAAAGTTTGCAGACTTTTGTTGAGCCAGTAATATTTGGCGGAACTGGAATTGACTCAAAAAATCAGGAAATGCCAAGCGATTTGCCTTCACGATTTGAAATGGGAAGCGTGAATATCCAGGCGATTGCAGGACTTTACGCCGCACTTTCGTGGTGGAAAGGCGATGCGGAAAATATCAGAAAACGCGAGAAGGAAAATCATCTTCGTCTTTTAGAAATCATAAAAAAATATGACTTTTTGAAAATTGTCGGACCGGACACGGAAAACCGCACTAAAAGCTGCACCGGCGTTGTTTCGTGCGTTTTTGAAAACTACAGTGCGGACGAAATAGGAAACGTTTTGGACGAGCAGAATGTTGCAGTGAGAACTGGCTTGGACTGTGCACCTCTCGCCCACAAGACGCTCGGAACTTTTCCCTCTGGAACTGTGAGGTTTTCCACGCAGTATTTTACAAGCGACGAGGATTTTAGCGCACTGGAAAAGGCGATGGAATACATCAGGGAGAATGGGTGAGAAAATGGAAAATTTAACTTTTCAAAATTTAGATGTCAAATCAGAATACCGCTCTCCTCGCGACGACATTGTGCACGACTTCTACATTACGGTTTTGGAAAATGCAGTTTCGTACAAACGTTCAGTCGGATTTTTTTCTTCAAGTGCACTTGAGCTTTTTTCCGACGGAATCTGTTCGCTTGCAAAAAACGGCGGGCAAATTGAACTTGTCGCCTCTCCTTATCTTTCTGCGGAAGATGAAGAAGCGATAAGAAAAGGATATGAAAACCGCCAGAAAATCATTGAGAACGCGCTTTTGCGAAATCTTCAAAATCCAAACGAAATTCAAAAGCCTTTTGCAAAGGAAAGATTGAACCTTCTTGCGAATCTGATTGAACAAAACATTCTGAACATAAAAATCGCGTTCACAGAAAACGATCAAAAATCTTCTATTGGAATGTACCACGAAAAACTTGGAATCGTTGAAGATGCTGACGGAAACAGAATCTCTTTCTCAGGCTCGATGAACGAAAGCGAAACCGCGTTCACAAAAAATTATGAGACGATTGACGTTTTTTGTTCCTGGAAAAATGACGATGAAAAATCGCGCGTAAATCAAAAGCTCGAAGCGTTTTCAAGAATCTGGGAAAACTGCGAGAAAAACTTGCGCGTTGTGCGCTTTCCGAAAGTTGACGAAGAAATTTTTAAAAAATACAAACGCGGCAAGCCTGATTTTGACTTGGACGAAAAAGAATTTATGTCAAAATCTTCTGCGGTGGTTGAGCAAAGTCGAAACCACAACTTTAACAATTCAAATGACATTTCGACAAGCTCAATGACCTCAGATGTTAAATATAAAATCAATCATTCAATAGCAAGTCATGCTGAACTTGATTCAGCATCTACAAAAGAATTCCGAAATATCCGCGGAAGCAAGAGCGTGGTGCGGAGTGAAGCGTTCGGAACGGCAGAAGTGGCTGAACCTAACGCTTTGTCATTATCGAACTTGCCTCGACAATCTTCAGAAACAGGAAGTTACAGTAATCAATTTCAAGTAAATCTTCCGTCTTGGCTTCATCTTCACGAATATCAAAAAACTGCGATTGAAAACTGGAAGAAACAAAATTTCTCAGGCATTTATGATATGGCGACAGGAACTGGAAAAACTTTGACCGCACTTGCTTCACTTACAAATCTTTATCACGAAAAAAACGGAGATTTTTGCGTCATCATTTTGTGTCCTTATATTCATCTTGTGATGCAATGGATTTCCGACATCAAAGAATTTGGAATCAAGCCGATTGTCGCATTTGGCTCATCTCCTCAAAAAGACTGGAAAGAAAAATTGACACGTGCGGTTCAAAAGCGAAATTTCCGTGATGATGAAAAGGGATTTTTCTGTCTTGTCTCTTCGATTGCAACTTTCAAACGTGATTTCGTCCAGACTCAAATTTCAAAATTCAAAAAGAAAATTTTGCTGATTGCGGACGAGGCTCATAATCTTGGCGCAAAAAACACGCTAAAATTTCTTGACCAAACAAAATATGAATATCGGCTTGCACTTTCCGCGACTTTGGAGCGTCATTTTGATGATGAAGGAACGGAAAGTCTTTATCAGTTTTTCGGAAAAAAGTGCATTGAATACGGACTGCAGCAAGCGATTGATGAAGGTTTTCTAACTCCGTATAAATATTTTCCGGTTGTTACAACTTTGAATTTTGAAGAAAAAGAAAAATATCTTGACTTGTCAAAATCGATTGCAAACGAAGTCCGAGTTGATGAAAACGGAAAGAAAACGCTTTCTGAAAAAGGAAAAATGCTCTGTATAATGCGCTCTCGGATTATCGCCGGAGCAAAATCAAAACTTGACGCATTGCTTGAAACAATCGAGCCTTACAAAAATCAGTTCAATCTTTTGATTTATTGCGGTGCGACAAAATTTAATGAAGATGAAGAGATTTCAGACAATGATGAAAATGCAATTCGTCAAATCGACGAAATTGTAAAATCGCTTTATGAAAAGTTCGAAATGAAAATCTCAAAATTCATCGCGGAAAAAAGTTCAGAGGAACGCGATTTGATTATTCAGAATTTCAAAGACAAAAATATTCAGGCGATTGCGGCAATAAAATGTCTTGACGAAGGCGTGAACATTCCATCGATAAAAACTGCGTTCATTCTTGCAAGTTCCACAAATCCAAAAGAATATATTCAGCGTCGCGGAAGAGTTCTGCGTTTGAGCGAAGGAAAAGATTTTGCTGAAATTTATGATTTTATCTGCCTTCCAGAAGAACTTAAAACTTTGGAAAACAAAACTGAAGAAGAAAACGAAATCTTTAAGTCTCTTGCGGCAAAAGAAGTTCGGCGGATGGAAGAATTTTCAAGTCTTTCACAAAACGGATATGAAAGCGAGCCTTTAATCAAAAAAATCAAGGACGTTTTTAAAATAAATGAAAACACAGATTTGGAGGATTATGAAGATGAGTGATGAAATTAAAAATGAAAGCCAGCAGATTTCAAAAGAACGGCTGATTTACTTAAAGCTTTTCAACAAAATTATGCACCTTGAGCACGACAACGCACATTCAAAAGAAAAGTCAGACAAAGCAGTTCAGGATGAAATTAAAAAAGCCATTCAAACAATGGTTCAAGTTAACTAAGAGGTAACTTATGCTTATCAAAAAAATGACAATTGAAAATTTTCGCCAGTATGTTGGAAAAAATGAAATTGAATTTTCTACCGACAAAAACAAAAATGTCACGCTTTTAATCGGCGACAACGGAACTGGAAAAACAACATTGAGCCAGGCGTTTTTATGGTGCTTGTACGGAGAAACTCCAGGATTCTTAAAAAAAGATTCTATTCTTTCTAATGTTGTTGAAAACGAAATGTATGACGGTTGGAACCGAGCGGTAAAAGTTTCGCTTGAAATGGAACACGCACACATTCCGTACACAATCACAAGAACAAGAAATTTCACAAAATCAAATGGACAAGTAAAATCGAGCGAGGCGGGTCTTTCAATCACGTGCATAAAAAATGGTGAAAGTAAAGATCTTATTGGGCGCGATAAAGAAAAGTGCATAAACGAAATTTTACCGCAAGAACTTTCCGCATACTTTTTCTTAACTGGTGAAAAAATCGACTCTATGTCGTTGGACATCAAACAGGGAAAATCAAAAGATTTTGCAAATGCCGTGAACAGCCTTTTAGATTTGAATTATTACCGCACGATTATCAAGCATTTAAAATCAATCAAAAAAGAATATGACTCAGAGGATTTTTCCGGAATGACTTCTGAAATTGAAAAATGCAACCGTCAAATTGAAAGCGATAATAAAAACATTGAAACGCTTTTGGAAAAACTTTCAAATATCGAAAAATCAATTTCGTATTTTGATGAAAAAATCATCAACTTAAAAGCTGATTTAAAATCAAAAGAATCGTCAAAAGATTTTGAAACAAAAAGGCAGGACATTGAAGAAAAAACAAAGAAAAAAGAACAGGAATCACAATATGAAATAAACGCGGCAATTCAAGATTTCATAAAAAAAGCCCCGTTTTTCTTTGCGAAAACTGCGTTTAAAAAATCTTTTGAAACTTTAAAAGAAGTTTCGCAGATGAAAACTGACGATATTCCAGAACGTCTTCACGCAGACTTGATAAACTGGATTGAAAAAAATCATAAATGTATTTGCGGAACTGAAATCGCAGAGGGTTCAAAAGAATTCAATTTTCTTGAAAACTGGCGCAATATTGTTCCGCCTGAAGCAATTGGAAATCTCGTGAAAAAAGAAAAGGTGCTCACTTTAAGCAATTTCAAAAATTCAGAAAATCTTTACGATGAATTTTATAGAACACACAAAAAACTTGATTCAATTCATGATGAAATTGACGAGTTTCAAAGTCAAATTGATGAACTTACTCAAAAAATTGCACAATCTGAAGACACTTCTCAAATACAATCAGATTTGACAAACAGCGAGCAGCAAAAAAAAGCCGCCGAAGAATCGCGCTCATCGTGGCAAAGACAAATATGCAACATTGAATTCGACAAAAACGAAAATCTAAAAGACCGCGACAAACTTTTAAAATCATCAGAAACTGGAAGAAAAATTGTCGCTTGGAAAAATATGACTGAAAAACTGATTGAAGGTTTCGAGCGTCAACTTGAAAAAGAAGAAAAAGAAAAGCGCGAAAAATTGATTTCCGCTGTTAAAGAAGCATTTGTGAAAATTTACGGAACTTCTTTTTCTGTAAACATCGATGAAAATTACAGAATCAGCACGGATTCAAATCTCGAAAAATCAACTGGCGAAGGAATGAGCGTTATTTATGCTTTTCTTGCGGGGCTTTTGTCTGTCATAAAAAATGACAAGTCAAGGCAAACAGAAACAAATCAAAATCAAGATTCAGATGAAAAAATTCCTGAGCTTGAATCTTATCCGCTTGTTTTGGACGCACCTTTTTCGGCGTTGGACAAGACAAGAATTTCTTCAATCTGCGATGTTCTTCCAAAAGTTTCTGAGCAAGTTGTGATTTTAATAAAAGACACTGACGGAATCGAAGCAAAAAAATATCTGAACGACAAAATCGGCATTTGCTATAATCTCGTAAAAGTCGGAAATCATGGTGACAAAACAGAAATTCAAAAAGATGAAAATACTTCAAATCTCGCGGAGGAAAATTAAATGGCAATTTTTAATCAGCTTTTTCAAATTAAAGGAAAACATGCAAATATGGTCAGAGAATTAAAAGACAAACTTGGCGGAATTTCTTGCAGAAACATCAACATTTTCTACATTTCTATTGTCTTAGGACTTACGCAAAATCGTCATGCTGAAATTGACAATGATGTTAAAATCGAGCCTGCAAAAATTGATCCGGAGCAAATGATTCGTTTTGATGATGACATAGAATTTTTGTTTCGGCTTGTGATGCTTTCTGATACGAATTATTGCATTTCCGCACAAAAACGTGCTGACAAAGCTTTTAGATACAAAGACGACGGCTCCTGCGAAAAGGACGAAATTCATTTTGTTAAAACTATGCTTGGCGGTCTTGAATTTTTCTATGAGCAAGTTGCACAAAACACAGCAAGCACAGCGGATGTTTTCAACAATATTTATGATCTAGTGGATTTCTACAATTGTTTGTCAGAAGAAATCACAGAAGATTCGCTTTATTCTATATTTTCGGAATGACATGGATTTTCTGAATTTTCTTGCAACAAGCATTAATTTATTTTATAAGTGAAAATTGATTGCTTCGCCAACTGCTCAGTAATGACAATAAAAATGACAAAATTTATACACACTCGCAAAAATTTTCGACTAAACAGAAAATTGACACTTTATCCAAAATCAAAATAATCAAAAATTAAAAAACTACTTTAAAACATAATTTAAAACGTTCTTGAGTAAATAACTTGTAAACATTAAAATTATTTCAACTTTATTTTTGGGAGAATATCATGGCGCTTACATTAGCGGAAAAAATTTTACAAAATCACGTTGTTTCTTGCGAAACGGATTTTACAAAAGGCGAACCAATTGAACGAGGAAAAGACATTGCAATTAAAATTGATCAAACTTTAACTCAAGATGCAACTGGAACTATGGCTTATCTTCAGTTTGAAACGATTGGAGTTCCTCGCGTAAAAACGGAACTTAGTGTAAGTTACATTGATCACAACACACTTCAAACAGATTTTAAAAATATGGACGATCATCGCTATCTTCAGTCGATTGCAGCAAAATATGGACTTTATTTTTCACGTCCAGGAAATGGAATTTGTCATCAAGTTCATCTTGAATGTTTTGGAAAACCTGGAAAAACTTTGCTTGGTTCAGATAGCCACACTCCAACTGGTGGCGGAATTGGAA
>CAZLXK010000114.1:2519-7965 GCA_964563305.1 uncultured Treponema sp. | reverse complement strand
GCAAAATTCTGTCATTCTGAACTTGTTTCAGAATCTGTCAATACAGAAATTAAACTGCTTGACTCAAAAATCAACTGCCAGTTTTGCAGAGAACGCCTACGGCGGTGCTACAATCAGGGCTAAGCTTTACTTCAAGAACACTTTTATTACAAATGACGGCGACACGGATGTCGCCTTAAACACCATAATTCTCGAAACCGACACGATGTCGGTCAAAAACTTGCTAAACTTTCCGCATTATTCACAGGCTTTGCTTCAAAACTTGAACCAAAATCAGTTTGTGCCCAAAGTCCGCTTAAAACTTTTCCAGGACCAGTTTCCAAAATCTCCCAAGAATCTTCGCCGTCACTATCATTTTTAATAATTTCAGCCAAAACGCTTTCTTCCGAAGTCCACAAAACTGGCCGCACTAAATGCAAAACCGCCGCATTTTTTGCCGCTTCACCAGACTTAAGTTCTTTGCCGGTAACATTTGAAAAAAGATGAATCTTTGGATCGTTAAACGTAACGTCAGACAAAACATCTTGAAATCTATCCGCCGCTCTTTGCATTAAAGGTGAATGAAACGGGCCAGCAACTTTAAGACGCACAACTCGCCGAGCTCCTTCTTCAAGTGCCACTTTTTCAAGTTGAGCTAAGGCGTCAAAAGTTCCGCTCACAACAGTTTGCTTTTGCGAGTTCATATTTGCAGCGTAAGCATCTTTAATTTTACTTGCAATTTCCACAACTTTTTCTGGCGCAAGACCTAAAACCGCAGTCATTCCAGGAGCGTGACCTGAATTTTCAGTGGCAATTTGCTCACAAACTTCTTGCATAATTAATCCACGCTGGCGAACAACTTTTATTACATCTTCAAAAGACAAAACGCCAGCGGCATAAAGAGACGGAAACTCGCCAAGCGAAAATCCCATCGCTGCAGAAGGAAAAATTCCTTTAGATTTTAAGATTTCCGCAATTACAATCGACGCACTTGTGATTGCAATTTGACTGTTATCAGAACGACTCAAAGTTAAAATATCACTTTCCCACATAAGTTTTGCAACATCAAGATCAGCAATATCAGAAATATCAGAAAGTATTTTTTTTGCATCAGGATAATTTTCAACAATATCCTTAATCATTCCGGGACTTTGTGCACCTTGTCCAGGAAACAAAAACGCATATTTTTTTGACATAATTTTCTCCTTTTTAGCAATACTTTATTATGACAAATTATGTCAAAATGTCATTCACTTTGCAAGTATTTTCTTTTGCAAAACAAATCGCTAGTTTCTCCAACAAACCGCCACTTTCTTGCAGAAGATGGCGACAAGGAGATCAATCATCTTCCAAAGAATTTCCGTGCGTTCTTGCCCACTCGCCTGCCGACATTCCGTTCATTTCGCGAAAAGATTTCATAAAATGTTTTACATCCTTAAATCCGCATTTAGACGCAACTTCATAAACTTTATAAATTCCCTTTTCCAAAAGTTTTTTTGCTTGTTCCATTCTAAATTTTTTCAAATAATCATTAAAGTTAACGCCAAGTTGTTCTTTAAATTTTTCAGAAAACCAAGTGTAATTCATAGAAACATAATTCGCCACAGTCGCCATTGTAATATCTTCAGAAAAATGATTTGAAATATAAGAAATCGCTTTTGTAATGTAAGGATATTTTCCAGAACTTTGCTTTAAAACTTCAGCCAAATACAAAAGATAATCTAAAACATATTGTTTCCATTCAGAAAGTTTTTCACATTGTTCCAGATTTTCAATCATCAAACTTTTTAAGTAAAGATAAGAATCTGAATTATTAAATTTTGGATAACGCTTAAAAAGATTATTTACAATTTTTTCCCAAATATAATGTAAAACTTCGCCACGCTTTTCTTTAGGAAAATCATCAAAATCAAAAAGAACTGCCAAATTTTTTCTGATGTCGCTAAGCGAAAGTAAATCAAGAGACGCAATTACTTTGTCGTATCGACTGTCAATTTCACTAAAATCCGCAACATAAGAATTAGCATTAAAAAAATAAAATCCGTTTGCTCTAAGTTCATTTTCGCTTTTTTCAGAATCTTCAAAATATGATTGCAAAAACGCAGAAAACGATTGCCAAATTAATTTTCGTAAATCTGACAAAACTTTTGCCTTTTCTGAAATTCCCACAACGTAAGACGAAAAATTTTTATCTTCTTGAATTTCTTGAATTCCATTTTGACTCAATAAAACTGTAAGACAATTTTGCTTTTCTTCCAAAACATAACAAGGCGAAATTTTTTCAAACAAGTTTTGACAAGAATTTATTTTTTTATTTATAGTTAAGCAAAAATATCCATTTTTAAAATCTTCTTGATTAAGTTTTAAATTTTCTTCGATTATTCCGTCAGAAATTATATTTTTTAGTTTTTGTTCTTTCTGATTTATTTCCTGAATTTTTACGGAATTTAAAGCTTTGTTTACAGCGTCGAGCAATTCTTTTGTGTCGATTGGTTTTAAAATGTAAGCCAACGCTCCGTTTGTAATTGCGGATTTTGCGTAAGAAAAATCATCAAAGCCACTTAAAACAATTATTGCTATTTTTTGCGACAACTTTGAAATTTCTTGCATAAGTTCTACGCCGTCCATTTTTGGCATTCTGATGTCAGTAATTACAACGTAAGGCGATTCTTTTTTGCAAAGTTCCAAAACTTCAAGTCCGTTTTTTGCTTCAAGAACATTTAAGTCGCTTCCAAAATTATCTTGGAGGATTTTTTTAATTCCAAGCCGAATAAGTTTTTCATCATCAGCAACAATAATCGTAATCAATTTAAACTCCTATATTTTTTAACATCAACAAAAGAAAATGCACTCCCAGCGAGAACCATGACTTAAAAAACGGCTTCCGCGTTCGCTTCACTTACTTGTGCAGATTGTTTTTTAAGTCAGAACCTCGCTTCCGTGCATTTTCTTGTGCTAAGTTTTCACAAGTTTGCGGTTTAACTTGCAACAAATCAAAAAGAAAGTGGAATCGGCACTCGAACCAAAGTTCCGCTGTTTTCTTTAGAAATAATTTGCATTCGACAATTCTTGCCAAAAATCATCGTAAGTCGCATTTGAATATTTTTAAGTCCAATACTTGAGCCACTTGAGCCAGAAGAATTTTTTTCAGGAATTTCATCGTCCAAATACTTTTGAATTTCAGCGATTTTTTCATAAGACATTCCCGAGCCAAAATCCTGAACACAAATCCAAACCAAATCTTTATATTTATCTTTTTCAGCGTAAATTTTAATTTTTGAGTTTTGAGCCTTAGGTTCAATCGCGTAAAAAAAAGCGTTTTCAATCAAAGGTTGCAAAATCATTTTGGGAATTTTTAATTTTTTAAAAGAATCATCAAGCGAAATTTCTAAATCAATTTTATAATCATTTCGAATATTTAAAATGTAAATGTAAGATTTTATGTATTCCAATTCTTCTTCAAGCAAAACCGTAAAACTTCGCCATTGCAAACAATAATGCATCATCTTTCCTGTCATCAAAATACTTTCAGAAGTTTCCTCGTCATTATTTATAAGAGCTTGCATTCTAATAGTTTCCAAAACGTTGTACAAAAAATGAGCGTTAATTTGGTTTTGCATCGCCTTCATTTCAGTTTGCGTAATAAGTTCTTGATCTTTTTTGATTTGTTCAATTTGATTTTTTAAGCGAACAGTCATTTGATTAAAAGTGATTTGAGTTTGTGTAATTTCGTCGTTTCCGTGTTCTTGAATTTTTACATCAAGATTTCCGTTTTGAACATTTTTCATTCCATCAATAATAGAATAAACGCCACGCAACAAATTTTTTGTGGTAAAGTTCACAACCAAAAACAAAATAAAACCTAAAATTAAAATTCCGGCAAAGCAAGTTAAAGTTAAAGTTGCCAAAGAACTTAAAATCAATTTTGTGTCGCAAGAATTTACGAGTAAAATGTTAAGTTCAGGAATTTTTGTGGCGCAAACTAAAAAGTTTTTTCTTCCGTCCCAAATCTTAAATGAAAAAGTTTTCGTTTCTGGATTTTTGTTTAAGATTTTTTCGATTTTTTTAGTAAATTTTTCGCTTGGCACAGAAAATGAATTTTGAATTTCTTGATTTGAAAGTGGACTTAAAAAAACTGAGTTTAATTCTTTATTTTTGTTTTTATTCTGATTTGCTTTAAGATTTGAATTTTTTTGTTCGACAAAAAGATTTTTGTTTCTATTTTCTTCATCAAATTTATTTTTCGCTTGTGTGGAATCATCTTTTTCATCAAAATTATTTTCCTTCACAAAAAAAACGTAATCGCTAATTAAATTCTGATTTAGTTTATACCCCCCCCCAGTATAATTAAACTCAGTGTTTCGGCGTTGCGGATACTGAGTCTGTCGAAGTGCAACAACCGAAGAATTTGAAAAATTTTTATACAAGAAAGGAAACATTTTTTTCATTTCAATTTCAACTTGCAAATATCCTAAATGTCTTTTTCCGTAAGTAATTTCTGAAGTGTAAGAAGCTAAATTGTCTACGCGAGAAATTGCGTCGTTCATATAATCGATTTTGTAATTATAAGTCCAACCTTCTTGTACAGGAAATTTTAATCTCGCTTGATGCAAAATAACTGGAAATCTCTCTGGAAGTTTTTCGTTTTCTACAAAAATTCTTATTCCAAAAAGATTTTGTTCTATTGAATTGATTCGTTCTAAAGTTAAAGATTGGCTAATTAAATCTTGAACAAGTTGCTTTTGCTCTTTTTCTTCGGGAAAAACCATCATCATTAAAAGTTCGCCGTTTGAACTTATCATTTTTTTTATAAGTTCCACAGATTGTAAATTGTCGTAAATAATTTGTGAATTTTTGCTTAAATTTGTTTCTGACAAAACTCTTAAATTGTTTAGGAAAAATCTTGTTACGATTATTTGAATTACAATAACTAAAATTACAAGCGGAATTATTACAACAGAAAGATAAGTAAAAATCGTCCTGCTTTTTAGACTTTTTGTAAACTTGGAAAATAAGTTTAACATTCTTATATTTTGAGTCCTTAATTAAAAAAAATGTAGGCAGAACTTTTTCTTATTAGTGTTTATTTTTCGGTTTTTTGATTTTTTTGTCAAGTGCCAGTGGCACTTAGCACACTCTAAGCGTTAACGATTAAAGTTAAAAATATCTGTTTCAAGAGATAGGAGTGTGAGAAGGAAAGTTAATCATTTCTTTCACAAAAATAGATATGCTACCTAAAATCTGTAGACATATAATCATCTTTATTTTTTAATAAAATTATGTCTGAGAATGATTATAGAATAATTATTGCTAATAATATAAAACATTTTCGAGAAAAAAATAATTTATCCCAAGAAGAATTTGCAGATTTAGTTGGTTATCACAGAACTTATATTGGCTCAATAGAAAGATGTGAAAGAAATTTAACATTAGGAACACTTTATACTATTGCTGAATATATGAGAAT
>CAZLXK010000114.1:0-2509 GCA_964563305.1 uncultured Treponema sp. | reverse complement strand
TGTTCCTCAGCTTTTGACAGCGGAGACAAATTAATGAATAAGTATTATGAACTTATAAAAAATAGTGGTCTTTCAATTTATGATTCAGTTCCAGATAATTTATATATTCCTAATGAGGATTTAGAAATAATTTTAGAAAATGGGCTTAAAGGATTTAATACTTATGGTTTACCAATTAGAACTCGTTCTAAAATTGTAAAATCAAAAATTTGTGAAATTTTAGGTTATCCGATTCCAAAAACTTTCTTAAAAACTCAACCTAGATTTGTAGGTCAAAATTTCGACACTTATATTCAAAAAAGTGATAATTTGCAAATTTGGAATGAAGAAATTTCTCCTAATCGAAGATATGTTTTAATTCGTGAAGAAAACAACATATTAACAAATGTAGTTGTTATTACTGGAACTCAACTTACAACTTATGACACGACAGGAACATTAACTCAAAAATTTCAAGCAAGATTACGTACAAATGATTTTGGAGGAGCTTTGTGTTCAAAATCTGATACAGATGCGATAAAAAATTTGGTTACTGATGATTATAAATTACCTGCTATATTAGATTCTCCCACAGATTATCCAATTATTGAAAATCTACTTTCCATAAGAGCCTTATATGAACGGTTAAAAGCCTTAATTGGTTTTAGTTTTAAAAATCCTGGAAATGCTCAAGAAAGAAATAGAGGAACATTTCTACAAAAGGAAGTTACAAAAATCTTAGGCTATAAAAAATATGAAGATAATGGTCAATTTCCAGATGTCGTAAATCAATTGTTAGAGTTAAAACTACAAACTTCTCAAACTATCGATCTTGGTCTAATTGCACCTTCAAGTACAGAATTATGTGATTTTTCTTTAGGCAACCAAAAAATTAGGCATTGCGATATTCGTTATGCTATTTTTGATGTTAAACTTGAAAATAATAATGTAATAATAAAAGGAATTTACTTAGCAACAGGTAAAGATTTTTTTAATCATTTTCAACAATTTTTTGGAAAAACTGTTAACAAAAAAATACAGATACCTTTACCAAAAGGTTTATTGTAACTCAAATGCTTTATAAACAAGAATATTCAAGTCTTTTTGTAAACCAGTTGTATCTTTCACATCAATTAAAGAATAAATTTTTTTTGACAATGAAATTATTTTTTTTGATATTAATAAATTTGGATTTGGAAGTGGAAATTTTTCAACATATTGTGTCATATATCTTCGTTTTCCTGAATAAAGTTTATTATTAAAATTGTTATCATAAAATTCCTCGATAAATGATGAATTTCCTACTCCAAGAGCTAACCAAATTAAATCATCATTTGATTTATTATCAGAAATAATCCAATAACAATTTCCTTGTATTACTTCTTCGTTTTCACTAATCCAAAAAATAGGCTTTTCTGAAATATCTGGAAAAACAAGTTTAGTCTTGCTCCAGTTTTCCGGCTGTTGGGGAACCCAAATTTCATACCACTTACGATTTGCTTTTTTAATATAAGTTCTTTTTTCTAAAATATTTTTATTAGAAAGCAAATAATTAAAAGAGATTGGATATTTTGAAATATCAACAACAGACTTTTTATTATCTTTTATTTCATATGGATATAAAACTTGATAACTAGACTTTAATGATTTGAATCTTCTTGCATCATCATGTGTAACAAGAGGCTTCAATAATTCTGGCTTAGGTTCTTCCCAATTATCTTTTACAAAAACTTTATCCGCAGTAGTTTTTATGCCGACATGTATTTTTCCAATATCGCCAAAAGTCATAAAAGTATTTTTTTTGACTATATTTTGCCAATTCATACTTTCTACAGTTTGAATTTTCCAAATATCGTTTGTAGTATCTAAATAGCCAGTTTTTATTTTATAATTCGTATTTTCTATACAGAAAACACCATTTTTCAATTTTGATTCAAAAATATTAGAACATTTTTTTTCAGTAATCTCTTTTGTAGAATAGATTGTCGTCATTTTAGGAGTTATATTTTGTTTATTTGTTTTTTTTTGTAATAATAAGACTGCTGGCAAAACAGCAGCAGAAAATAATTTTGTATCTCCAAAATCCCATATATGCAATATATTAAAATGTTTCAACAAATGCTCTCGAACAATTTTACCAGATTTTACTGTCATAAATCGGTTAGAAACTATAATTCCAACTATTCCGTTTTTATTTAGTACTTTAAAAATTCCTTCTAAAAATGCATAATATAAATCTACACGTCCAGAAAGTGAAAAACTTTTTGCTATTTTTTGTGATTTTTTTTCTCCTAAATTTTGCGTTCGCACATAGGGAGGATTTGCAATTATGATATCAAATTTTTCTACTTCTTCTGAAAAAAGAGAATTTTCATCATTTGATAACACATAATCTAGAAAATCTCTTTTTTGAACTTGCACGTTTCCTATTTTTTTTTGTTTCAATAATTGCATTTTCATTTAAATCAAATCCATATAATAAAGAATTTGGAATTTTGTTTTTTATAGCCTTCAACAAACTTCCATTACC
>CAZLXK010000113.1:0-8037 GCA_964563305.1 uncultured Treponema sp. | reverse complement strand
TGTGCTAACACTTAGTGGTTTCGAGCACCTCAACCACCGCAACAACATCAGTAAATCATAGTGCCAATTCCTCTGTCGCTGAACATTTCTATCAGCAAAGAATGTGGAACTCGCCCATCAATAATATGAGTTCGCGGAACTCCGCCGTTTCTTGCCAAAACACAACATTCAATTTTAGGAATCATTCCGCCAGCAATAGTTCCGTCTTTAATGTAAGAATCAATATCCGAAATATGAATTCGCTGCAAAAGTGAACTTGAATCATTCACATTTTTTAAAACGCCAGGAACATTTGTAAGTTGCACAAATTTTTCAGCGTGAAGAGCAACCGCAATTTTCGCCGCCGCAGTGTCAGCATTTATGTTGTAAAGATTTGTGTCGCCATCTTCGCCAACCGCAACCGTAGAAACAACCGGAATAAAATTTTTTTCAAGCAAAGATTGAATTATTTCAGGATGAACTTCCGTAACTTCTCCAACAAAACCTAAATCTTGTCCATCTTTGCTGATTTTTTTAGCACGCAAAAGTCCAGAATCAACTCCGCTCAGCCCAACCGCTTTTCCGCCTTCTTGAAGCAAAATGTTTACAATTTCCTTGTTTAACTTTCCGTTCAAAACCATTTCTACAATTTCCATAGTTTCGCCGTCAGTGTAGCGAAGTCCGTTTACAAATTTACTTTCTTTGCCGATTTTTTGAAGCATATGATTTATTTCGGGACCGCCACCGTGAACTAAAACAACTTTAATTCCGATTGTGCTTAAAAGAACAATGTCTTTCATTACAGCGTTTTTAAGTTCTTCGTTAAGCATTGCATTTCCGCCGTACTTTACAACCACAACTTTGCCAACCCAATGCTTAAAATAAGGCAATGCTTGAACCAAAACGTTCGCCCAACCTTCGTTGTCTAAGCGAGGATCATCTTTGCTAGTTAAATCGCTCATGTTCTATAATCTCCGTTGATTTTTACATAATCGTAAGTTAAGTCGCAGCCCCAAGCAGTTCCTTCGCCATTTCCATCTTCACATTTTATGTTGATTGAAACTTCATCTTCGCTCAAAACTTTTTTAGCAAAATCTTCATCAAAATTAAGCGGAAGTCCGTGATTAAAAACCATTATGCTGTTTTTTTTGCCGATTTGCTCTCCCACAAAATCAGTAAAGCCCGGACGTTTTGCACCTTCTACACTTTCAAAGCAAACTGTCGTTTTGTCTGGATCAAATTCTTCGCCTGAATATCCCATCGCACACAAAATTCTTCCCCAGTTTGCATCTTTTCCAAAAAACGCTGCCTTAACTAAACTTGAAGAAATTACAGACTTTGCTAAGCGACGAGCAGTTGCATCATCTTTTACGCCTTTTACATTACACTCAATAAGTTTTGTTGCACCTTCGCCATCACCAGCGATTTTTTTTGCCATTTGCTTGCTGATTTCAAAAAGTCCTTCGCAAAAACTGTCAAAATCTTTGCCTTCGCTTGTAATTTGTGAGTTTTCTGCCATTCCGTTAGCTAAAATCACCAAAGAATCATTTGTAGAAGTGTCGCCGTCAACAGAAACGCAATTAAATGTTTTTTCGATAACTTTTTTAAGTGATTTTTCGAGCATTTCACTAGAAATTGAACAATCAGTTGTAATAAAGCAAAGCATTGTTCCCAAATTTATGTGAATCATTCCGCTGCCTTTACACATTGCCCCAAGATGAACTTTTTTTCCGCCAAGTTCAAATTCCACAGCACATTCTTTATAGTGAGTGTCGGTTGTCATAATTGCAGTGCGAGCGTCTTTATTGCCTTTTTTACTCAAAGACGAAACGAGTTTTTTTACATTTTTTTCGATTAATTGCACTGGAAGTTGCTGACCAATTACGCCAGTTGAGCAAACAAGCACATCTTCCGGCGAAATTTTTAATTCTTGAGAAACTGCAGCGGTTTCGCGTAAAGCATTTTGAAAACCTTGTTCGCCTGTACAAGCATTTGCGTTTCCTGAATTTGCAATGATTGCTTGAGCTTTGTCGTTAGAAAGATTTTTTTTGCTAAGTTTTACACATTCTGCCTTAACGCGATTTTGCGTAAAAACTCCGGCTGCTGAACAGATTTTTTCGCTAAAAATAAGAGCCGTGTCATTTTTAGGATTATTTGGTTTTATTCCACATTTCATTCCACTGGCAGTAAATCCAAGTGGAGCACAAACGCCACCTTCAATAAATTGCATATTTATACAACCTCCTTATAAGGATTTTGTATATTTATAACTTTTTTTGCATATTTATACAAGTATTTTGATGACTTTTAGCATTGAACGAAAAAACGCTTAGAACAAGACAAAAGACTTAGCCCCGATTGTAGTGGCGTTAGTTCTTGAGGCTGTAAACAAAATGAGTTGCGGTGGTTGAGCAAAGTCGAAACCACCATTAACGTTTAGTTCATTTCGACTCATCTCAATGACCGTTATACACGTTAAACTTTTTAGACAGACTCAAGAATGAAGCGAAAGCGGAACCACGAAAAGCGGGTTTTGTTTAAGACTAGCACTGCTCTCCTCCAACATAAGCGATGAACAAAAAAAATGTGCTCCAAAAAGAAGAAAATCTACAAAGCCGCTAAAGTTTTTTGAATGCGAGACAAAGCTTTTTCTTCTCCAAGCACCAAAATTGAACCAATTAACGGTGGCGAAACTCGGCTTCCTGTAACTGCCATACGAATTGGCATCATAAAATCGCCCAACTTAACGCCAAGTTTTTCTGCCTTAGATTTTGCCAAATTTTCCGCTCCTTCGTGATCAAGACTAAAAATTTGGTGAACAAAATCTTTTGCTTCTTCAAGCACTTCTTTAGTTTTTGCCAAATCAAGACGTTTAGGAACAATTTCGTTTTCTGGCAAAACCGCTGGCTCTACAAACATAAATCGAACCATTTCTGCCGCTTCGGTTAAAAATTTTAAGCGTTCTTGAATAAGTGGCATAAGTCCCATTAAAGTTTTTTTAACATCAGCACTTGTCATATTCATAGATTTATCAACGCAATAAGGCTCGCCGTCTTCGCCTAAAGCAACGCCCGAAAATTTAGGACCAACATTCGGTTTAGGTTGCGGATTTTCAGGATTTATTTCAAGTAAAGCGTCGCCTGTTCCCGTAATAAATGGCAAAGTCCATTTGTAAAGTTCTTCTGTACTCATTGCACGAATATATTGACCGTTGTACCATTCAAGTTTTTTGTAATCAAAAACCGCCGGAGCCTTATTTAAATGTTCGAGCTTAAAATTTGAAGCAAGTTCTTCGAGCGTATACAAATCTTTGCCTTCTTCGTAAGAACAGCCAAGTAAAGCAACATAATTTATAATTGCCTGCGGAAGATAACCACGAGCACGAAATTCATTAAGAGAAGTTGATCCGTGACGTTTAGAAAGTTTTTTTCCGTCAGAACCATTCACCATAGGAAGATGACAAAATTCTGGATGTTCCCAACCAAACGCTTTGTACATTTGAACGTGAAGCGGAGTTGAAGGAATCCACTCTTGAGCTCTCATTACGTGAGTTATGTGCATTAAATGATCGTCAACAATATTTGCCAAGTGATAAGTTGGAAATCCGTCTGATTTTAGCAAAATTGGATCTGGCGAAATATCTTCATTTTTCCATTCAATATCGCCCAAAAGATGATCGTGAAAAACAGTTTTACCTTCCATTGGAACTTTTAAGCGAATTACGTAAGGTTTTCCGCTAGCTAAATTTTCTTTAATTTCGTCTTGAGTTAAAGTTCTGCAATGTCTGTCGTATCCAGGAGGCATTTTGTTTTCAGTTTGAATTTTTCTGATTCTTTCCAAACGCTCTGAATCACAAAAGCAATAATATGCTTCGCCTTTGTCAACAAGTTCCTGAGCATATTTTTTGTAAAGTTCAAAACGCTCACTTTGCACATAAGGACCATAAGGGCCGCCTTTTTCTCCACCTTCGTCCCAATCTAGCCCTAGCCAAGACATTGTGTCGTAAAGATTTTTTACATATTTTTCATCAAAGCGAGTGCGGTCTGTGTCTTCGAGACGCAAAATAAATTTTCCGCCCTTAGAACGTGCAAATAAATAATTAAAAAGTGCTGTACGAACGCCACCAATATGCTGCATTCCAGTTGGACTAGGAGCATAACGCACACGAACTTCATTTTCTGTCATAATTTTTCCTCTTTTATATAATTTTTTGTTTTCTGATAAATTCCGAAGTTAAACAAAGTTTAGATATAATAGCAATTTTTTGTATTTGTAGCAATTTTATTTTTTTTAGATATTTTTTTGGAGCAAGTTTAAAATTTTACTTCCGTGTAAAATTTTAACTTTAAGAATTTGCTTCGCAAATTCTTAAAACACCTCTTACTTCGACTAAAAGACGTGGCGTCCTGCCACTCCATATAAACTGACATAACTTGCAGTTCTATGTTTTTTCTGTGCTAAGATTTCGCCCCAAACAAAACCGCCCTTACAGTGTTCCGCTATTCGCTTCATTGCTTTGCAACGCCTTTCGGCGCACTTACACGGCGGGCTAGGTATTCTGTGATTGATAGCTATCAAAATACTAGTTTCGAGAGACCGCTCGAAACTTCGTTGCGAATACCGTTTTCACTCCATTCTCTGCAAAACCTGTCATTCTGAACTTGTTTCAGAATCTGTCACTATAAAAAGCAAACTCTTTTTTTTTACAAACACAACTGTCAATTTGCAGAGAACGCCTTCGGCTCAGAATGACGAGCGTTTTGTGAACGTCAGCAATAACTCGCAGGGATTCCGTCGGCAAGGCTGTCTGGAAATTTACAAACTGATTTGTTCAGGTCTAACGATTTTCGCTATTCATCGTGAGCGCCGTTAGGCGCGAACAAATCCGTGTGTTTATTTTCTTTTGAACGTGAGCAATAAGTCTCTGTAATATTCATACTGCTTTTTGCGGAGCTTTATTTCCGCGGGGATTCCGTCGGTAAGGCTGTTCACAAGAGACTCGAACTTGTCTAGGATTTGAACGATGCGAGTTTGCTCAGAAAGCGGAGGAAGGGGAAAACGAAAATTGTAGAACTTTGTCATATCGACAGATGCGAACGTTGAAACTGTTAGATTCTTTTTGCAATATTCATCAAGTTGATACGCACAATAGAAAAAGTATTTCATATTGATTTTATCTTCATATTCTGGCTTTGGATAAAGACAAGTGAAACGCTGATTGCACAAAAAATCAACTGTGATTAAAGCGTGCTCGCCAACAGTTGCGGAAGTTGCGACAATCAATGAATTCTTCTTGAACAAGCCTGAACTTTTGACTGCTTTTTTTGTAATGTGCTGCTTTGAATCAGAAAGAACTCTTCCGTTTGTTCTGATGTCGTCCATAACAAACCACGGAATTGTTCCGCCGTTCCAATATTCATCATTTTTAGTTGAAGGCGTATATCCATTTTTTGATGTGAACACTTCCCCCAGCGTCTTCCATTCCGCGCCTTTCGCCTCGCTGATGAGCTTGTCGCGGTAATACTCGTACTGCTTTCGGCGCAGGACAAGTTCTTTTTCAAGTTCTTTTTCAAGTTCCGTGAACTTGTCCAGAATGTGCACAATCTCCTGCTGCACGGCGAGAGGAGGAAGAGGAATGGAGAGATCTAAAACTTTTGCCATATTTGGATGCTTTATTCCGGCACCACGATAGAAAGAACCAATTTCATCAAGTTTATTCATCAATACATAATACAAATATTTTGTATTTAGAATATTTGTATCGTTTGAAACTGCAATGCGATTATCAGCTGTTATAAATTTTCCATTGTAGTATTGAACAATCGGATTTCCGCCCCCAGGTATTGCAACTATTTCTTCATTAGAAACAGTATCAGCGTCAACAAGTTCGCTTGAAGTATATAAATTCGTTATGCTTGTAGTTAGTATTTTTATATCACCTGCATTGTTGATAAGGGGCTTTAAGTCATTGGCAAAATAATAATAATATTTAAGAACTTTAGATTGCTTTTCATCATCTACTGCATTGAATTTTTTATCCCAGACAGTAAGTTCCCATAAAGGCTTGAACTCCACGCCTTCCGCAAGGCGCGGAAATTTTTTGAGAAGGTAGCGGCAGGTTTGTTTTTCGTCAGAGAAAGATTGTCGGGTCAAGCCCGACAATGACATATTTTGCGCGTCCGACAATGACGGTTCAATTTTTTCGGAATGACGTCTATTTTCAGTGGATTGCTTCGTCGCTTTGCTCGCAATGACGTTGTTTTCTTCGTTTTCTTTGTTCATTTCTAAGTTCTCGCTTTTAATGTCTAACGTCTAAGTTCTAACGTCTAATATCTGTTTGTCTAGAAATCAGCAATAAAAACTGATTGAATGAAAGTATTCGGTCCACTTAAAAATGATTTCGCTTGAGCGTGCTTCTATAATCCGCATTATTCTGTTCAGAATTACGGAAGGAATTTTCGAGTTGTTGTTCGCTAAAGAGCATTTTCCATTTTTTGTAATCCAAATCTTCGTTGCATTCGCTACAGGCTTTCCTTCTGCGACATGAACATGGATTGGCTCAAGCGGTTCGTTTTCATTCGCCCAAAAATATACCCAGTAAGAGCCAACCTTAAAGACCTGAGGCATTTAAAACTCCTCCAGTCTGCGAAAACTCCAAGATAAGGTGAGCTTCTGATTTTACGACATCTTTTATATAAGTAATTTCTTCCTCACTATAGCCAGAAATGTTTTCCCAACGATATTCCGGAAGATAACATGTTGCATGTTTAAATCCTGCTTTTTCGTCAGGAGTTTCAATATAAACTTTTACAGTGCCGTTTTGCATGTCAGAGTGGACAATTTCTGTTCCATCAGGCAAAGTCATAAAAGGATACATCATAATTTTTCCGTCTCCTTGATTTTATTATACCATACTTCCCCCATCGTCTTCCATTCCACGCCGTCCGCAAGCTCAGGGAATTTTTTGAGAAGATAACGGCAAGTTTGCTTTTCATTTTCCTCGCTCCTAATGTCTAACGTCTAATGTCTAGCGTCTAATTCCTAATTCCTAATTTCTCTTGTCAAAAAAGCCGAAATCAAATCAGCGGAATTTCTATATTTTCTAAAACGCTTAAAATTCTGCCCATCGCAATAAAAGCGTCTTTTGTTAGAGTTGAAATATCGTCGCTTTTAGAATGAAAAAGTCTCCAAGTTAAAGGCAATTTTTCTTTGTAATTAAAATCAATTTGCTTACCACTAATTCTATCTTGATGAGTTTTTTCTCTGTTCATTACAGCGTCTTCTAAATTTTTGTTATTCATAAGTTCACGAACATAAAGACTTGCTTCGTCTGCGGGAAGCATTGTAATTGCAACTGCAGGAATTCCAAAAGCTAAAAAAGAAGCATTGTCGCTATAAGGAACTGGCAAAGTTAGCCAAGAAGATGGATTTGCACGCGACAAAATATTTTGTGCTCTAAGATAAAGAGCGTTAAACTTTTTTGCAAAATCCTGAGGCGCATTTTTTGGAACAGAATTTTTTGCAAGAACGCTTACGTTTCCTCGTCCGCAAGCATCAAAAACATAAACATCATTATTTGTAAGACCTAAGCGTTTAAAAGTTGAAGCAATCGCAAACGCACCTTGTTCACGAATTCCAGCATTCCAGCCAAGTTCTTCGCCATCAGTAAAAATTATTCTTACGTTATGAAATGAACTTTTTGAGTTTAAATGAACCGCCCAATTCATTAACTGCCAATCCGCCGCACTATTGTCATTTGCTCCAGGCGAATTTTTAACTCTGTCGTGATGAGCAATTACAGTTTTTATTCTAAACGATGAATTATATTTTTCTTTGGGAAATTGCACTAAAATATGATTTTTTCCGTCAATCACAATTCTGTTAGATTTTACTCCGTTTTTTAAAAGCCAATTTTGAATAAAATCCGCACGATTAGTTTCTTCTGCAATGTAAGTTAAAAAATCTTCTGGCAAAAAACTCATAATTTTTTCCTTATTTTGCGATGTAACGTAAAAAATAAAACCTAAATTTAGTATAACATATTTTTTGCTGATAAAA
>CAZLXK010000112.1:0-8111 GCA_964563305.1 uncultured Treponema sp. | reverse complement strand
AGATTCGTAAGCAACTTTTGGCAAAGTAAAATTTTCTTGTGAACTTTGCGAATAAACTTTTAGCAAAAAGCAAATCATTCTGTAAAGATAACAAAGTGAAACAACCGAAAGTCCCCAGCCGGCTAAAGCGTTGTTTGCGTCGTTCCATTCAGGCCGTTGCGTGTTCATCCAAATTCCGCCGCCTGGAACCAAATTTGAAATTTTTGCAATTACGATTTGTAAAACTTTTGCAGTTAAACTTTGTAAATAAACTTCGCCGTTTTTGTCTTGAATTAATTTTTGATCGCTTCCGTAAAGTTTTTCTTGGCTTTTTAAAAAATCAGAAAGTTCTTTGTCGAACAAAATTGATGAACGCGGATTTTTGCAAATTTCTTGGTAAGATTTTAATCTGTAAGGAATGTTTGAACTTGAATAAATTTCTTCGTTTAGAGATTTTAAAAGTTCAGCTTTATTTGTTTTTTCAAAAAATTCTAAAAGTTTGCACAAATAAATTACTTGATGATCGCCCCAATATCCAAATTGTGCCCAAGGATTTTTTGGATCTGGACATTCCCAATCAAGACCTTTGCGATTAATTCTGTAAGGATTAAATCCTTCGATTGTCATTGCGTTTAAAAACTTTGCACAAATATTTTTTATGTAAGACGGATAAGAATAACTTAAAGCTTCCCAGTTTTGAAAAATGTCTCGCCAGTTTCCTTCGTAATTTAAAATTGGATTTCCGTTTTTGTCGTTCAAAATTATGTTGAAAATATTCCAAGGTCGGCTTGGATCTCCGTGACGACGACTAAAAATAATTGGCAAATATTCAAGATAAAGTCTTTTTAGTTGAGCGTCGTTTGTTGCAAAAATTTTTTCTTCGAGCGTTTCTTTTGGAATTGAATTTTTAAAACATAAATCGCCAAGAGCATCTTTTGTTTTTTGAACTTTTGATTTATTCCTCTCGCCAATAAATTTTATAAAATCGCTTCCGTTAATTTTTCCGTTGTCAGCAAAAAAACCGCCACGCATTATGTTAAACATTACGTTTGCTCTGTGATGAACGCAAGTCATTTTTTGTGCAGTTTCTTGAAGAGCGTCGGCTTCGCTAAGATAAATTGTCATAAGATTGTCGGTTGCTTGAATGTCAGACAAAATCTTTTCGCGAGCAACTTTTCGATTTAAAACTTGGTTTTGCAAAGCGACAATTTTTGTTTGAGATAAAAATGTGTCAAAAACTTGCTCCCAAGAATCAGAAGATTTTTCGTTAAGTTCTAAATTTTTTGCCAAATAAAAAGATGCTCTCTCGCCTTTTAAAACGTGAACTTTTGTAAGTTTTTCAATGCAAGCGTTGCCTTCAAAAAATTCTTTTACAATATTTTCGCCTAAAAAAACTTCGTCGCAAGTTGTAAAAAAACTTGTGTTTGCTTTTAAACATTCGCTTGGTTCGGCTTTGTCGGTTAAAACTGAAGAAAGTGAAAAAAGTGCAATTTTACTTTTTGGATCAAGATCTGATTTTTTGTAAGCGTCGAGTAAAACTGAAGAATTGTTTTGTAAATCAGAATTAATTTCTGCTGGCAAAATATTTTTGCATCCGTCTAAAATTACAAGTTCTTTTTTTGCTGAACTTAAGTTTTCGATTTTGCTCATTTTGATTAAGCCAAATTTTGCACTGCTTGTCCAAGTATAGCGAAACGAAAGTTCCAGTTTGTGATTTATTTCTTCAAAGCAAACTTTTGTGCCGTTTAAGTTTTTGTAAATATTTCTGGTGATTTTATTTTCTGATTGCGAAGAATTTGCACTTTGCTTGCAAGAACTGGCGGTTTCGTTCGCGGAAGTTGTCGCTGATTGAGAAGAAATGTTCGCTGAGTTTGAGCAAGCGACAGTTTTGTTGCAAGAACTGGCAGTTTCGTAGCAAGAAGCGTCGCTTGAGTTTTTAAAATTTGACGCTGTGTTTAGAGAAGCAAAAGGTTCCCAAAATTCAGTTTTGATTTTGCCAGTTTTGTCTTTTGATTTTACTGCGATTGCTGTGTAACTTCCTGTAACATTTTTTGCGTCGCTGATTTTGTCGGCAGTGTAATAAGGAAAAATTGCGTGATTTGCGTCAATGCGTCCGGCAGTAATTCCACCTTGCGACCAACAAAAATTCCATACATCAGAAGAACTTGTGATTGTCATAAAAAAATCTTCCATGCAATCATAATTTTGAATTTTATAAAAATCTTCGCCATCAAGTTTTGTAAAAGAACCGATTACTTCTTTTTCCATTTTTTACTCCTTCTTTATTTAAAAAGTCTTGAAATATTACAATTAAACTTTTTATTTAAAAAATTTCAGAAATTAAAAATATGCTTTCGGCGAGAACACTGACTTAAAAAACGGCTTCCGCGTTTCACTTGTGCAGATTGTTTTTTAAGTCAGAACCTCGCCTACGCATATTTTTAATTTTTAAGATTTGAAATCAAACTGTAATTCTGAAGATAAAGTAAGAGTTTTTATCTGTCAATTTTGAAATTCATAAAAACCGAAGAAATAACACCTTTCAGAAATCAGACTATCTACAATTTGAAAACTCGCTGAATTATACTTTTGTTCGAGAAGTGAGAAGTGAAAAGTTAGAAGTGAAAAGTGAAAAGTTAGCAAGAAAAGTTGTCATTTGTTTTTAGACCGAAGAATCGATTTTTTGCAATAAGTGATTGTCCGCAAAAATATTCTTCGCGGTTAGTGAGCATAGTCGAACTATTGTTCAGAATGAGTGCAACTTGCGGTTGCTTACGAGATTTGTTTTGTAAATCTCGCTTGTGCTAAGCGGCAAGTTTTTGCTAACGACATAAGTATTTGTTTTGAAATCAGAAATCAGAAAATAAAAATAAATAATTGGAGCGTGAAAATGAAAAATAAAAAATCAGAAGTAATTTTAGAAACTGCGCTAAGAAAAAAAACTTTTTGGCAACGTTTAAAAGACGAGCGTTATTTGCAAGTAATGGCTTGGCTTGGACTCATTTGGATGTTGATTTTTAATTACGCTCCAATGTACGGTTTGCTGATTGCATTCAAAAAAAATTACAGAATTACAACTCCTTTGTTCAGCGGAGCGTTCTTAAAATCACAATGGGCAGGAAAAGGCGGATTTGAACATTTTATAAATTTTTTCAAAGACGAAGAATTTGTAAACATTATGATCAACACTTTAGGAATTAGTTTAATTAAACTTGTAATAAATTTTCCACTGCCAATTTTGTTTGCTTTACTTTTGAATGAAGTTAAAAATCAGAAATTTAAAAAATCAATTCAGACAATTTCATATTTGCCACACTTTTTAAGTTGGGTTGTGCTTGGCGGAATTTTAACAACTTGGCTTGATGAACAAGGACTTTTTAATCAAGTTTTGGTTGGAATGGGATTGATGAAAAAACCGATTTCTTTTTTAGCGTATCCAAAATATTTTTGGGCGATTGTGATTTTAAGTGATTTATGGAAAGAAACTGGTTGGTCAGCAATTATTTATTTGGCTGCGATTTCTGGAATCGATCAGGAAATGTACGAAGCGGCAGAAGTTGATGGAGCGAGCAGATTCCGTCAAATTTTTTCTATTACACTTCCGTCGATTGCGCCAACAATTATTGTAATGTTCATTCTTGCGGTTGGCGGACTTTTAAACTCAAACTTCGATCAGATTTTTGTTTTGTGGAATCCACTAAATTCAAAACGTTCAAATGTAATTGATATTTACACTTACACAACTGCAATGCGAAGTATGCGATATTCTTATGCTTCGGCGATTGGTTTGTTTAAGAGCGTGGTTGCATTTATTTTACTTTGGGGCGCAAATCAGTTTACAAAAAAAGTAAACAACACGTCGCTTTTTTAAGGAGGAAAAAATGGTTAGCAAGTTAAAGCGAAAAACTGCGGGCGATTATTTTATTACAATTTTGATGATTTTAATTTGTTTTATTGCTCTTTATCCAATTTGGTACACGATTGTAATTTCGTTTAATAGTTCAGAAGATACTTTGCGTGGCGGAGTTTATTTTTGGCCGCGTAAATTTTCTTTGCAAAGTTACAAAACTGTTTTTCAAGACAAATCGATTATTACGGCTTTTGGCGTTACGATTTTAAGAACTTTGATTGGAACTGTTGTAAGTGTTTTCTTTACAGCAATGGTCGCTTATGCACTTTCTAAAAAATATATAATGGGCAACAAAGTTTATTTGATTATTGGAACAATCACAATGTTTTTTGGTGGCGGACTTATTCCGACATTTGTTGTGTTTAAAAATCTTGGACTTTACAACAATTTTTTGGTTTACATAATTCCGAGCATGTTTAATTTCTACAATATGATTATTATGATGTCTTCGTTTAGAGAATTGCCGGTTGCACTTGAAGAATCTGCAAAACTTGACGGAGCAAATGATTTGCTGATTTTTGTGAAAATTGTAATTCCACTTTCTATGCCGGTTATTGCAACGATTGCTTTGTTTAACGGAGTTTGGCAATGGAACGATTATTTTACTGGCGTTATGTACATTAACAATGCAAATCTTCAGCCAATTCAAACTTTCTTGTATAGAATTGTCGCTAGTGCAAGTGCTTCTAAGGCAGTTGTTTCTTTGCCGGCGGGAATAAGTGCTCAGCAAGTAAGTTCTCAGTCGGTTAGGTTGGCGACGATGGTTGTAACAACACTGCCGATTGTTTGCGTTTATCCTTTCTTGCAGAAATATTTTGTAAAAGGAATGTTGATTGGAAGTGTCAAGGGCTAATTTCGACGTCGTGTCGATGACGAGAATTTTTTGAAACTTTGTTTCAAAAAATTCTCAGGGCCTTTTGGCGTTTACTGTGCCGTCCGTGGCACCATCTTTCGCGAGAAAGTTGCGGTCTTTTTAGTAAAGGCGTTTTGCTAAGTGTCAGTTGTTTGGTGGCAGTTTTTGTGAAAACTGACGTTTTTTTTTTGTTAAGTGTGAGTAGATTTCCACGAAATAAAGTTCTCGCAATGACGTTTTGACTGTTCATTTTTACGCGGGGAACTTTGTTGTAATTTGCACGGAAGTAAAAATTTAAACGACTTAGCCCCGATTGTAGCGATTGCCGAAGGCAAGTGCGAAGCACCGAAGCGAAAAGCGTAGTCGCGGAACTCGCAACAAAGTTTCGAGCGAAAGCGGGTTTTGTTTAGTTCTAGCACTTTGCATAAAAAATAAATTGTAAATAAAAAAAATATGCTTCATAAAAAGGAGAAAAAAATGAAAAACATCGCAAAAAAAATTTGTACTTTGAGTTTTGGAATTTTGTTTGGCATTACGAGCATGACGAGCTTTTTGTCTTGTGCGCAAAAAAACTCAAAGTCGGAAAATGTGTTTCAGCGTGGAACTGAAGATGTTCCGGGCTGGAAACTTAACGCAGAAAGTCCCATAAAATTTGATTGGTACATTAATTTTAGTTGGTTTGCGCGACATTGGGGCGATTCTAAAGTTTCAAAATATATTACGCAAAAAACTGGCGTGGACATTAATTTTATTGTTCCTGCGGGCAACGAAGCTGAAAAATTAAACACGATGATTGCAGGAGATGCTTTGCCGGACATTTTGACAATTGGTTGGTACGAAAGTCAAGTTCCAATGCTTATTGATTCAGATTTGGTTTACGCTTTAGACGAACTTGCTGACCAATACGATCCTTACTTTTTTCAGATTGTGAATCAAGACAAAATGAGTTGGTATCGCCAGCAAAATGGTCACGTTTACGGTTATCCAAATGCGTCTTACACTCCGAGCGATTATGAAAAATACAAGGGTCGGCTTACTTCGAACGAAACTTTTTTAGTTCGCAAAGATTTGTATGAACTTTTGGGCGAACCTGATATGACAACGCCGGAAGGTTTTTTGAATGCACTTCGCTTAGCAAAGGCAAAATTTCCTAAGGTGAACGGTCAGCCTTTAATTCCTTTTGGAACTGCGGAATTTTCTGACACTGGTTGCAGTCAGTTGCAGGCGACACTTTCTCACTTTTTGGCGATAAGTCCTGAGCAAAATGGCGAATACAAAGATTCGGCTTTGGGACTTACTGATAATCCTGAATATGTTCGCTGGCTTAAAATGTTTAGGCAGGCAAATCAAGAAGGTTTGATTTTAACTGATATTTTTGTGGACAAGCGTTCTCAAATTGAAGAAAAAGCGGCTCAAGGCAGATATTTTTGTATGCTTTATCAAAATTATGATATGCAAGCGGCACAAAATGCACTTTACGCAAAAAATCCTGATTCAGTTTACATTGCGGTTCCTGGACCAAAAAATTCTCATGGCGACGATCCTGTTCTTTCTGGCGGAACAATTGCTGGTTGGACAATCACGATGATTTCTAAAAAATGCAAAGATCCTTCCAGAGCAATTCAATTTCTTACATATTTAATCAGCGAAGAAGGGCAAATGGACACAAACTTTGGAATTGAAGGCGAAACTTTTTCTTATGTTGACGGGATTCCGACTTTGTTTCCTGAAATTAAGGCTTTGGATTCAAACGACAAAAATAAACAAGAAACTGAAATTGGCGTGCTTTACACTTATTGGATGCTTATGGACACGGCTTGGCAATCTCAGTGGGGAATTGAATACGCACCTTCTATCGAACAGCCGCAACTTTGGACTCGACCTTACGTTCATTCTTACGCGGTTTATGACGGACTTACGATTCCAGTTGGCAGTGACGAAGATTTGATTTACCAAGAAATTCAGCGACGTTGGGGAAAAACACTTTCTAATTTGATTCGTGCTTCGAGCGAAGATGAATTTGATAAAATCTTGAATGATTTTAATGCTTATAAAACGCAAAAAGGCTACGACAAAGTTGTAAAACTTCAAACTCAGTTGATGAACGAAAATAAATCAAAACTTGAACGAGTTAAATAATTATCTTTAAAAAATTCCTAAGATAAAAAAAATGCACGTAGGCAAGGTTCCGATTTGAAAAACAATCTGCACAAACGTATTCGCAACGAAGTTTGCTTGATGCTACGCTGCACTTTCCAAGCGAGTGCGGAAGCGGTTTTTCAAATCGTGGTTCTTGTCGAGAGTGCATTTTTTTTATCTTAAATTTTTCACGCGGACTTTAAATTCTTAAAATTTAAGGTTCGCATTTTTTTTTGCCTGTACCGAAAAATCAAAACCTTTCTGAAAATTCACTGACTTTTAATTCTGCAAAATCGGCTTGAAAATTAAATCATCAAAAAATTAAATCATCAAAATTGAAAAGGAGTGGTTTGAAATTTATGAAAAAAAATTTTTTGCTTTTTTTGACATTCAGCGTTTTTGCATTTACTTCGTGTTTGACTGTGAATGCAAAAAAAATTGTTGAGGCGCCTTATGTTCCAGAACCAAGTGCGAGCGGTGAAGTGGGTGAAATTGAAAAGAGCGTGAACGTTTATTTTTCTACGGAAAAAATTCCTTTAATTGACGGAGATTTTTCTGAGTGGCAAGGACTTTCTGGCGTTCATACTCGGCAGCAAATTTACGGCGGTTTGTTTAATCCTAAAAATGCTGACGGATTTTTTGTTTGCAGAACTGACGGTGAAAATTTTTATATTTACGCTGATGTTACTGACGATGATGCGAGCGTGAACTTAAATCCTGCTCCTCAAGCTTGGCGTTTTGATAGCGTGGAATTTTTCTTTGGAACTGACACGACAAAACATTCGGTTTATAAAGACGGCGATGTTCGCGTAAGAATTATTCCTCGAAGCAAGGAAAATATTTTTGATGTTGGAATTGGAATAAATGATGAAGAGTTTGAAAGTTCTGATATTAAAGTTGCAGTTGTTTATACGGATACTGGGTATACCCTTGAAGGAAAGTTTCCGCTTGGAGTTTTGGGTTCAAAAGATTTAAAACTTAAGCAAAAAATTCGTGCGGATTTTCAAGTGAACGACGCTGACGGAGGAAAAGAACGCACAGGACTTTTGCATTGGAATAGTGCTGAAGACAATACTTATTCTGATCCTTCTTCTTGGGGAAATGGAAAAGTTGTGGAACTTCCGTAAGAAACTGCCACTTTAATAACAAGCGACAGAAATCTTAGCCCCGATTGTAAGGGCGAGCGAAGCGAGTTCTGTAGCGGCGATGGTTGAACTCACAACGAAGTTT
>CAZLXK010000111.1:0-8117 GCA_964563305.1 uncultured Treponema sp. | reverse complement strand
TATTCAGCGGCGGCTGGCGGAACTTCAGTTGCAACTTTGCTTATGGCAGGCTGGATTCCGGGAATTTTGTGGGCACTAGTTTGTATGATTGTAGCGTTTGTTTACGCAAAAAAACACGGTTACATTGTAGACAAAAAAGAAAAAACTTCTGCAAAAGAAGCAATAAAAATAATTTTAGATGCAATTCCTCCATTGTTTTTGATTGTAATTATAATCGGCGGAATTTTGTCTGGATATTTTACACCAACCGAAGCGTCTGGCGTGGCAGTTATTTACGCGTTTATTTTGTCAGTGTTTATCTACCGAAGCATTCCGTTAAAAGAAATTAAAAAAGTATTTGTAAACGCAGGAATTACAACAGGAATTATTATGCTGATTATTGGAGCGTCTTCTGTGCTTTCGTTTGTTCTTTCATTTACTGGACTTCCGCAAGTAATCAGCAGAGGAATCTTAGGAATTTCTTCAAATAAAATTGTTGTACTTTTGCTGATTAACATAATTTTGTTACTCGTTGGAACTTTTATGGATATGGCTCCGGCACTTATGATTTTTACACCGATTCTTCTTCCAGTAGCAAGAAGTGTAGGAATGGATGCAATTCAGTTTGGCGTTATGATGATTATGAATCTTGCAATCGGAACAATAACTCCACCAGTTGGAAGCGTTTTGTTCGTGGGCTGTTCAATCGCAAACTTAAAAATTGAGCAAGTCTTTAAGCGACTAATTCCTTATTACATTGCGATTATAATTTCACTTTTGCTAGTTACATTTATTCCGTCTATTAGCGAATGGCTCCCGCGAGTTTTTGGAATGATGTAAAAAATTCGCCACTTAGCACGCTTAGCATAAAAACGTCGCACTAATTACGTCATTGTGAGCGAAGCGAAGAGTCGACAAACACTTAACGCAAAAACTTGCCACTTAGCACAAAAAAAACTCGCAGTCAAACAAAAAAGTCGGCAAATCAACAAAAAAAAATCTTTTGTGCTAAGCGTCAATTGTGTTTATATTTTAGTCGATATTCTTTAGGCGTCATATTTATAAATTTCTTAAAACATCGACTAAAATAATTGCTGTCATTAAAACCCACGTCGTAAGCAATTTGCGTAATGTCCCAATCCGTGTAAATAAGTTTTTGAATTGCAGCAAACATTCTCTGTCTCATTTGATATTCAAACGGCGGATAACCAGTAATTCTCTTAAAGTTGCGCAAAATCGTACTTTCAGACATATTTCCGTTGTCAATTAAATCTTGCATTGACAATTTTTTAGCGTAATTTTTTTCAACATATTTAATAAGATTAGTTGCATTATTTTGTTCAGCCGTGTTTAAGTAATTTGGATCATGAAAAATACGCAGCAAAAGTAAAATCAACTGACTCAAGTAAGTCGTTCCCATAAAATTCCAGCCAATATATTGCTTGTCAAGTTCCGCTTGCATATCTTCAATAATCGCCCTAACTTCAAACATTTGCATTTTGTTGATGTTAAAAATAATCGGTTCACTTTCTTTTTGAGAACTTAAATCATAAAAAAGCTTAGAAAAATTTGGAACTTTTTCAAAATCCGCCTTACATAAAGAAAAAAAATACGGACGAATCAAAAGATTCATTAAAACTAAATTTTCCAAATCTTTGTATCCGTGAACTTGGCCAGGCTTTACACAAATTACATCGCCCGCTTGAAGTTTTTGCGTTTCACCACTTTCCAAAATGTGCGTGCCTTTTCCGCTGTAAATAAAAACTAATTCATAAAAATCGTGGGAATGAAGAGGATAAGGAACTTGAGGATTTCTAAATTCAAAATGCCAAAGCGAATCTTTAGTCCAAATTCGCTGCGAAATCAGTTTATCCATAAATTTTTCTTTTGGAGCATGTTTAAATTTTTGCTTCCGTGCAAAAATTTAACTTTAAGAATTTGCTTCGCAAATTCTTAAAAAGTTTTATCACTTCGGCTGTCAGACGCGACCTCCGTGTCGCTCTTTATAAACCGCTAGTGCTTGCAGTTTTAGAGGCTTTTTTGTGCTAAGTTTTAGAACTAAACAAAACCCGCTTTTCGCGACTACGCTTTTTGCGACTACGCTTTTTGCACTTCGCTATTGTTACATTGCTTTCTTGCAATAAGATGGCGACACGGATGTCGCCGTAAAACTTCAACGACCCAGAGAATTTTTGCGAAGCGAAAATTCTTGTAACCGACACGATGTCGGTAGGGCTAAGTCGTTTTAATTTTTGTTTTCGGCTGAATGACAGCAGTTTAGAATGACAGCGACAAAAATCTTCTTCCAAAAAAACGCAAGATGTAATATCTTTTATAAAGAAATTTAAGAAATCTTTATTTACAGATTCTGATGGTTCGAGTGCCTCAGCAGCCACGAGTTCAGAATGACAGAAAAATCAAAAATTTTTAAGGAAAATTTTATGGACGAAAAAAAATCTTTTTGTGCTGTAGTTACGGCAAGTGCAAATTTACTAAAAAATCAAAAAGGCGTTCAAGGCGAGCCAATTAAAGAAGATGCGCTTCGTGTAGAAATTCCTCCAAAGCAAGAAATGGGAGATTTGGGTTGTCCAACTTTTGTTCTAGCAAAAATGTTCAAAATGTCGCCACAAAATATTGCTCAAGAACTTTGCAAAATCATAAATGATTCAATTCAAAACGGCGAATCTTTGGGCACAGAAAATCCGGGCGAACTTGGAGAATATTTGGCGGTTGGACCTTACGTAAACATAAAACTTAATAAATCATCTTCGGCTCTAAAAGTTTTAAAAACAATCCACACTCAAGGAATGAATTACGGTTCTTTTGATGAAGATGGAAAAAAACATTTTGAAGGTGAACGCGTTATGGTCGAATATTCTTCACCAAACACAAATAAACCTCTTCATTTAGGACATATGCGAAACGATGCTTTAGGCGAAAGTCTTAGCAGAATCTTAAAAAAAGCTGGAGCAGAAGTTTTTAGAGTAAATATTATAAATAATCGCGGAATTCATATTTGTAAATCAATGTTGGCTTATAAACTTTTTCACGAAGCAAAAGGCGAAACTCCAGAAAGTTTAGGAATTAAAGGCGATCATTTTGTAGGTCAATGCTACGTGGAATTTGACAAATATTCTAAAGAACATCCAGAAGCTCTTTTACAAGCACAAAAAATGCTCGAAGATTGGGAAAGTGGAAGCGATGATGATGAACTTCATAAGTTATGGGAAAAAATGAATTCTTGGGCAATCGACGGAATTAAAGAAACTTATAAAAGAACTGGCGTTGGTTTTGAAAAAATTTATTACGAAAGCGAAACTTACTTAAAAGGCAAGGAAGAAATTCAAAAAGGTTTAGAAAAAGGTATTTTCTTTAAGGCAAGCGACGGTTCTGTTAGAGTTGATGTTACTGAAGTTTCTGGAAAAGGCAAAAATGGCGAAAATCAAGAAAAAGTTTTGCTTAGAAAAGATGGAACTTCGGTTTATATTACGCAAGATATTGGAACTGCAATTTATAGACATTCTGATTGGGCTTTTAATCGAATGGTTTATGTTGTTGCAAGCGAACAAATTTATCACTTTAAGGTTTTATTTTACATTTTAAAAAAATTAGGTTTTACTTGGGCAGAAAAACTTTATCATTTAAGTTACGGTTTGGTTAATCTTCCAAGTGGCAGAATGAAAAGTCGCGAAGGAACTGTTGTTGACGCTGATGATTTACTTGATTCGCTCCACGCAGAAGCCTTAAAAGCAATTTCTGAAAAGGGCAGAGACGAGCAGTTAGAAAATCCTGATGATGTTGCAGAAAAAGTTGCTCTTGGTGCCTTGCATTATTATCTTTTGAATGTAAGTCCAAGTCGTGATATGCTTTTTAATCCCGAAGAAAGTTTAAGTTTTAATGGAAACACTGGACCTTATTTGCAATATATGGGTGCTCGCATTTCTTCTATTATTAGAAAGGCAAATGAAAAAGGTTTAGTTTCTTCTTATTCTGATGATGATTTATCTTTGCTAAAACACGAAAGTGAATGGGCTTTGATTAAAGATTTGCAACGTTTTCCAAGCGTAGTTTTGTCTTCTGCACAAAATTATGATCCAAGTTTTATGGCAGTTTATTTGTATGATGTTGCAAAAAGTTTTAGTTCTTTTTATCGCGATTGTTCGATTTTGAATGAAGAAAATAAAAATTTAGCACAATCACGTTTAGCTTTGGCAGAATCGACTTTAGTTGTGCTAAAAAATGGAATGGATTTAGTTTTAGTTCCGTTTTTGGAAAAAATGTAATTTTTCTACGGTGGTTGTACTTGCAACGAAGTTTCAAGCAGGTACTCGAAACCACTAAAACTTAACGGAAGAAAACTGTGTGTCATTATCGGGCTTGGTTAGTGAGCAAAGTCGAACTACCAAAACTTAACGTAAGAAAAACTTTGTACTTGCCTCGTCATTGCGAGAAGCGTTAGAGACGTGGCAATCTGCTGACTCTTAGTACAATAAACTTGCGGTAAAACAGAAGATGGCGACAAGGATGTCGGCATGGCACTTTATCCAAAATCAAAATACAAGAAAAATCACAACAAAAATTTTTTCTTGAACAATGCAAATTATTTTTTTATAATAATGAATAAAAATACAACTTAAAACGCATAATTATTCATTTAAAAATTTCAAATTTAAAATTTCTGGAGAAAAAATGGCAGATATCGGAACAACTGAAAACATAAACAACATTCTTTTACATAAACTTACAAAACTTGCAGAATACAATGATCCAATCGACGCTTCACTTTATGCAAAATATGATGTAAAGCGTGGCTTGCGTTATGCTGACGGTCGAGGCGTTTTAGTTGGATTAACTAGAATTGGCGACGTTGTAGGTTACGAAATTGATGCTAACGGTAATAAAATTGCAGTTCCGGGGCGACTTATTTATCGCGGCTACAATGTTGAAGATATTGTTCACGATGCAGAAAAAAATCATGAGTTTGGTTTTGAACAATGTGCTTATCTTTTGGTTTTTGGAGAACTTCCAAACAAGACTGAATTAGAAAGTTTTAAGGCACTTTTAGGCGAATTGCGAATGCTTCCAGAAAATTTCACTGAAGATATGATTATGAAAGCTCCTTCAAAAGACATTATGAACAAAATGGCTCGCGGAGTTCTTGCGTCTTATTCTTATGATTCTGATCCAGAAAACAGAAGCGTGGCAAATATTTTGCGTCAATGTATTGAATTGATTTCTAGGTTTTCAACGATTGCAGCTTACGGATATCAAGCAAAGCGTCGTTATTTTGACGGAAAAAGTATGTACATTCACAATCCTCAGCCAGAACTTTCCACAGCGGAAAACTTTTTGCGTCTTATTCGTAGCGACAAAACTTATACTCGACTCGAAGCGGAAATTCTTGATTTGGCTCTTATTCTTCACGCTGAACACGGCGGCGGTAACAATTCTTCTTTAACTGTTCACGTGGTTTCTTCGGCAGACACAGATACTTATTCTGCGATTGCAGCGGCGGTTGGTTCATTAAAAGGCAGGCGGCACGGAGGAGCGAATATTCGTGTTGTTGAAATGATGGACGACATTAAAGCGAATGTAAAAGATTGGAGCAATGAAGGCGAAGTTAAAGAATATCTTAGAAAAATTGTAAATAAAGAAGCTTTTGATCATACAGGTTTGATTTATGGACAAGGACACGCGGTTTACACAATCAGCGACCCAAGAGCAAATCTTTTGCGCGACAAAGCAGAAGTTCTTGCAAAAGAAAAAAATTGTCTTGAAGAATTTAATCTTTATAAAACAATCGAAAAACTTGTGCCAGAAGTTTTTTACGAAAAGCACGGAGACAAAAAACGCATTTGCACTAATGTTGATTTTTATTCTGGATTTGTTTATTCAATGTTAAATATTCCGCGCGAACTTTTTACTCCACTTTTTGCAATTTCAAGAATCGCTGGTTGGAGTGCACATAGAATAGAAGAAGTTGTCGCTGGCGGAAGAATTTATCGTCCGGCTTACAAAAATGTGCTTGGCGAACGTGAATATATTCCAATGGAAAATCGCCCTCAAACAAGAAAATAAATGTTATTTTAGGTTTTGCTTTTTGGGCGTACCCTTGTATTCACAGCAAGTACGAAGTGCGATGCTTCAAGTGGACTTCGTTGGGGGGGGGGACACTTGAAACTTCTTACTTGGACAAATCAGAATGTGTGCCGGTGTCAACTAAAGTAAGGATAAGTTTTTTTGCTCCGTTATTAACTTCATCGCTTTTAAAATAGACTAGAAGCCAGTCTGATCAGATGGCATTCACGGAAATTCTTTAGCTCTCTAACAAGATTATGGTCTTTGTGTTTCGGTTGAACACGAGCTAATTTTAAATTTGATATGAAATTACCTACTGTTGTGCGTTGAAGTTTTGCATCACCGAAATATTTGCGTAGGACATACATAATATCTGTAATGGATGTCGTTGTAATATAAATCGCACAATTTTTATCCACTGCTTTTTTAAATGCATCTTTTGCCGCAGTTACAAAATCTTTTCTGTTTGAAAGAATGTCGATATACACATTTGTGTCAAATAAGATTTTCAATGGTTTAAAATTTCCTCTTGTTTCGCAGCCTCAAAGTCAATATCAGAAGGCAAGATCCCTGTTACTGCATCCAGACTGTCGAGCAACCTTTGCTGCTTACGACTGTGTTTTGATTTTTTTTCAGCTTTTATTTTTAATCCCTGAACTTTCGCCAAGTTTACATATTTTTGTGAATTTGAAACAAAATCAGCGTAATTGACCACAATCATTTTCAGCCTCCTAGATAAAATATACACGAAGTTGCTAAATAATCCAACAAGATTTATTTTGCATTCGTCAGCTTTTCGTACATCTTGAACAATTCTGCTACAATTTCCGACTCCGTCATCTTCGCGTCAAATCCGTAGGCTTGCATAACTGCGCGGTCGTTCGCTTCGTGCGCTTTGCGCAGTTCAGGGGGCATTGTGACTTCATCATAAAGCTCGGAAAGGTCTGCTTTTGGATATTTCGCTCTTGCATCGAGGATTGACTGTGCGGCGGCTTCTATTTTTTCCTTCTGCGCGTCAGTCGGACTGCACCACGGAAAATTATTGTAGACCACATCTTTTGAATATCTGTAATCGCTTTTCAGTCTGCCTGCGACAGCTCGCATCCACGCCATATGAACGATGCTCATCAGAACTCCAAAATGATACAGCGTCGCGTCGGGAATTGTCTGAATCTGGTTTGTCGGAATAACATCAGCGTGCAAGTAAGCCATCGGCAGATATTTACGTTTTTCAGATGAAACCATTGGAAGCGCGATGTAGTTTTCAGGGTTGTTTGTGTCCCGGAAAGTCGCTGGTGTGTCCGCCAGTTTCTGCGTTCCCTTGTCTTTCATTGCAAGCCGGTTCTCTCGGCAAAGCTGGACACGCTCATAAATTCTCTTGTCCGCCTTTATGTCATTCGGAGCGGCATCAACGAGCCACAGAACATAACGCTCCTCGTTGTGCAGAAGCTCGCGTCCGCCCATAAGACGTTTGACCCACTTGCAGTCCTTGAATTTGGGATAGTCTTCTGCCTCAATTTTAAGAGCGTCGCCGTCAAGCGGAACATTTCCGTTCTTCATCGGCGGAACATCACAAAGCGGATTTGAGCGTATTTCGATAAACGCATTCGGAGCGCCAAGCAGATAGCCGTTGATGTTCGTTGCAGTTTTCTTCTCGCCTTTTTCGCTGACTATAAATTTTTCTTTTTCTTCTGCTTTTTTGTTTGAAAAACCGATTATGACGCAGTGAACATGCGCTTTCGCAGTGCTTTCAGAATCCCATCTGAATGTTCGGTACGCAAAATCAATTCGCACTCCAAATTTTTCAAACATAGGTTTCCAAAGAGGCGCAACTTGCTCTCCCTGCGTTATTGAATTTGTAGAAACAAAGGCGCAGCGCATGTTTGTATTCTGTATAAGTTCCGCTGCTTTGTAATACCAGCAGGCAACATAATCAATATCCTTGTATTCAAAGAAGCTTGCAATTTCTTTTTGCTGAGAGTCGTTTCTGTATCTTCTTCCCACGAACGGCGGGTTTCCCATGATGTAATCATAGTGATTGTCATGCTGAACTCGTTTCA
>CAZLXK010000110.1:0-8284 GCA_964563305.1 uncultured Treponema sp. | reverse complement strand
TCAAGAGATATTACTTTTACAGATGGTTTGCAAAAACGTTACGAAGCGTATGGTTGGCAAGTTCTTCGCGGAAATATGTACAAAATTGGCGAAATTGCTGATTTAGTTGAAATTGCAAAGAAAGAAGAAAATAAACCAACTCTTATCATCTTAAAATCAATTATTGGAAAAGGTGCTCCAAAACAAGGAACCGCTGATGTTCATGGAGCTCCGCTTGGCGAAGATGGTTGTAGAGAAGCAAAAAAGACTTTAGGTCTTCCAGAAACTGAACAATTCTATGTAGTTCCTAAAGCATACAAATATTTTGAAGAAAAGCAAAAAGAATTTTCTGCAAAAGAAGACGCTTGGAAAAAAGAATTTGATGAATGGTCAAAAGAAAATCCAGAATTAGCAAAAAAATGGGACGCTTATTGGAATCAAAAACAAACAGGCGAGGCTGCTGCTCCTTTATATAACGTTGGCGATAAACTTGCAACTCGCGATGCTTCTGGAAAAAGTCTTAATTGCATGGCTAGCCGTTATGAATGGCTTGTTGGCGGTTCTGCTGACTTGCAAGGTCCTAACAAAACTAAGGTTAAGAATGACGATGGAACTTATAACGCTTCTAATCGCAAAGGCAGAACTATTGAATATGGAATTCGTGAATTTGCAATGAGTCAAGTTGAAAGTGGAATAAATCTTCACGGCGGACTTAGAGCATTTGGAGCAACTTTCTTAGTTTTCAGTGATTATTTAAGACCTTCGCTTAGAGTTGCAGCTCTTTCTAAAATTCCTAACATTTATGTATTTACTCACGATTCAATTTATGTTGGCGAAGACGGACCAACTCATCAACCTGTAGAAACTTATGCTGCGTTGCGTTGTATTCCAAATGTTCAGTTCTTGCGTCCAGGCGATGCTCAGGAAAGTCAAGTTGCTTGGGAAATGGCACTTGAAAGTAAAGATCATCCAGTTTGTATGGCATTTACTCGACAAGGACTTTCAGTTTATGAAAAATTTGATAAAAATTGGGAAAAAACTGTTCGTTCTTGCGGTGCTTATGTTGTTCAAGAAGGAAGTTCAAGTCCTGACGTTACAGTTCTTGCAACGGGTTCAGAAGTTGAAATGGCACTTGAGGCGTCAAAACTTTTAAGCGGGAAATCAGTGCGTGTACTTTCGATTATGGACAAAACTTTGTTTGATAATCTTGGTGATGATGAAAAAGCAAAAATGATTGGAAATGCAAAGAGAGTTGTTGTTGCTGAAGCAGGCGTAAAGCAAGGTTGGGAAGGCTACGCAAAATCTCAAGATTTGTATACAATAAATCGCTTTGGTGATTCAGGTCCGGCTGCAAAAGTTGCAGAAGAATTTGGATTTACTCCAGCAAAATTTGCAGAATTCTTAAATAAATAATGCTTTTGGTGATTGAACTTGTAGTAAAGTTTCTAGCGAGTTTTTGAAATCACCATTAGTTTCTTATTTTAGAAAAGCATTCTCTAAGTAAAAATGGCGGGCAGACAGAAGTCTGCCCGCCATTACCAATTTACAGTTGCAAGAAAAAAATTGACACTTTCTTGCAAAAAGTGTCAATCTATTGCTTCGGATAAAGCCTCGCAATGACGAAACAACCGACAGTTTCTTGAAGGAAAGCCTAGCCCCGATTGTAGTGGCAAGAAGGCTCGAATCTAAAGATTCGAGCCTTCTTGTTCTTGCAATGCAAGAATGAAACCACGAAAAGCGGGTAGAAACAAAAAAAACTTGCTCCAAAAGAATCAAAAAAAACTAAAAACAAACGATTTCTTCAAAAATTTTAATTGCGTATTGGTCGGTCATTCCAGAAATATATTCAATAACGCATTTTTCCCAACTCGCATTATCTTGAATGTCGAAAACTTGAGCCGTTTTATAGCGAAGAGTTTGCTTTTTTTCAAAATCGTAATTTGTATATTTTATGAGCCAATTTATAAAAGTTTTTGACAAATTTGGACTGTAACGAAGAAATTGTTCCATTCGATGATTTTTTGCATAAATTTGAGTTTTTAAAAGTGTGTTATAAATGCAAGTTAAAACTGTTTGTGCATATTTTTGAAACTCAACTAAGCGCCAATGATTATAAATATTTGCGAAACAAAACGATTTTAACGCTTTGATAAATTTATAATAAGGTTCGCTAAAACGAATGCCACTTTCCACAGAAGATTGCTCGCACAAATCAACAATCATATCGTTAATTAAAACTGTTGTGTTAACTGCCCGCCCTGAACGATGAACGCCGTTTGTTGTGTGATCAGAAAATTTCTTGTTCGGTCCAAAGCCAAGCGTGCTTACAACAATTTCGCGAAGTTGACGGTACGCTGACATATCTAAAATATGATAAGTTCTTGCATCTTCAAGATCGCGACCTAAAAAAGCAATTTTGTCGCTTACTTTTACAATGCAACCTTCCCAAGTGTAAGGCGAAACAATTCCCGGTCGTTTTATGTCGTAAAGATTTATTGCGTCGTTTCTAGGTTTTAAACCTTGCTCGTCGATTTCGCCACAATGACAAATAATTCCGTCGCGAACTGCATAAGTTAAGTCTAAATTTTTTTTGAATCCGTCTGGATCGTTTAAAGTTTCAATATAATCTGCAAAAAATAAACTGTTCCTTTCATGCCAAAATTTTTTTGGTGCATTTATTGCGTCTGGAATTTGCTCTTTAATTAAAGAATTTAAAATTTCTTCGCCAGTGTGACCAAAAGGTGCATGTCCAATGTCGTGGCCAATAGCGATTGCGTTTGTTAATTCCGTGTTTAAGCCTAAATATTTTGAAATTGTTGAACTTACACTTGCTACGTGATTTACATGTTCCATTCTTGTGCAAATATGATCGTCGTGCGGAGAAAAAAATACTTGCGTTTTGTGTTTTAAGCGACTGTAGGCTTGAGAATGTAAAAGTCTTGTATAATCGCGTTCAAATTCTGAGCGAATGTCGTTTCCTCGAAGATAAAGAGAATTTTCTCTTTTATTTGCTTGTTCCCATTTTTCATTTTCTGGGCAGATTTTAACTTGTTCAAAAGTGTTTTTCATAACTTCAATTATAATACGATAAAAAAATTTCGTCTTGGAATTTATGATTTTGTGATTTCGTGATTTTTTCGATTCTGAACTTTGTTAAGCGAAAATTACAGAATTCATTTTTACATCATTTTGATTGCAAGGAATTTCTTCTAAAATTTGCCAATTAAAACAAACGCCACAAAAATAAACACAAAGATTTTTTTTAATCAGCGACGAAAGATAAATATCATAAAACGCTTTTCCGTGTCCTAAGCGATTATTTTTTTTGTCAAAAGCAACGCCGGGAACAATTACAAAAATTTTTTTATTTGCAAAATTTAATTCTTCATCTTCAAGTGCAAAATCTTCAAAATTAAATTTTAAAAGATTTGATTTTGGCTCGCGGATTTTAAAATTTCCAAATTCAAGTTGCTCTTCAAAGTTCAAAGTTTTATTTAAAAAATAAAAATCCATTTTTGATGTTTTAAAAATTGTTTTTGGCAGAGCAAGTTTTTTTTCGCTAAGTAAAATTTTTTTATTTATTTCGTCAGTGAAAACTTCGTGAAAACTTGAAGCAAAAGATAAAACTATTTGCGAGTCTAAAAATTCTGGAAGTTCAAATAATTTTTTTTCAATTTCTTGAGAAAGTTTTTTTTCTTCTTCAAGATTATGATTTGAATTTATTTTTTTAATAAGAAGTCGACATTCATCTTTTTGCATATTTTTATTATAAGAATTTTTTTTTATTTGTCAGCGGAAAATTTTTATAAAAAGTCTTTTTCATTTTTTAGAATCAACTGAAAAAACTTTAAATGGAATCTCTTCGGGAAAATATTTTTCGAAAATTTCTAAAAAATCATTTGCGGTTAAGTTTTCAATAAAAACATAATTTTCCAAATATTGACTTGGATTTTTGTAAGTTAAACTTTTTTGAATAAGTGCTGCCGTTCCTTCGTTTGTTGAACTTTCGTTAAAATTTTTGTAAACCCAAAGTTCTTTTATGTCTTGCAAAATTTCATCAGCAAAAGAATTTGTTTCTTGAGAATTTTCTGATTTGAGTTTCAATTTTTCTAAAATAAAATTTCTTGCCTTTTGATAAGAATTTACAAAAACGCTTGTAGAAGAAAGTTGTTCCGCTTGCAAAATTCCTAAGTGCAAAAAATTTGTTGTAGGAAAAGATGAAACTTTATTTTTTTCACCTAAATCATTTTGAATAAGAAATTCAAATTCATAAAGTAAAGCGTTAAAAATTTCTTGTTCTTTAAAATCTTGCGGAACTGGAAAATAAAATTGTGCAGGATCAAAAAAATCTTTTGTGGGAACTAAAATTGGAGATTCTTTTGATGCAAGTTCAGACGGCAAGTTTGTTGTAAAAATATGCTGCAACTGAACATTTCGTGTTTTATTTTTAAATTGCGGTTCTGGAATTTTATATTCTTTAATTTCAGATTGACGCAAAAGTAAGTCAAAATTATTTTCAAAAATTTTTTGTGCTTCATCAAATTTTATGTCGCCCACAATCACAAAAGAATAAAGATTTGCGTTTAAAAGTTGCGTGTAAGAAAGCGAAACTGAATTATAATTTGTCTTTTTTAAGATTTCAGTTTGATTATTAAAAAGTTTTTCTGCTTCAGTTGTGCGATAAAGATAAGAAAGTGCATTTGATTTTAATTGCTCAGTTAAAAAAGAATTTTTCGTTTTCCATTGAAACTTTTGTTCGCTTACAAGATTGTCCACAAGAATAGGCGAAAAATCAGCGTAAATTATTGCGTTAAAAGTTGCTTCTAAAACCAAAGAAATATCATTTTTTAAACATTCGATTGTAATGTAAGAGCGAGTTTCTTGAGTCCAAGCTTTTAGTGAAGTTTTTCCTTCAAAAATATTTATGGGTTTTAAGTTTGTAAGTTCATTTTGAATATTTCTAGCAAACAAATTTATTAAAACTGTTCGCAGATTTTGTTCGTTTTTTGGAGAAGAAAGTTCGCCGCCGTAAATGCAAATTGAAATGCAAGCACTTTGACTTTCTGGATTTTCTTTTAGCGTAACTGGAATTTCATTTTTTAATTTAAAAGTTTTTATGCTTGAAATATTGTTGTTGTAAAAACTTTGTGCGAAATTTTTTACTTCGATTTGCTGATTTTGATTTTGTGCAAAGATGCTTTTTTGAAATTTTAATTTTGATTTTTTTTCTAAAAGATTCATTTCGCTTTGATACCAAGAAGCATTTTCTTTTGTAATTAATTCGTAGCCGTTTTCTAAAAAATGATTTTCTTGCTCAGCAAAAATTTTGTCGTTCACTAAAATAAAAATGTAAGGTTCTTCAGTTAAGATTTTTTCTTGAATTGATTTTTCATTTTCTGATTGAATTTTATGTGCAAGTTCTAAATATTTTGTATAAAATTCTTCCTGATTTTCTAAAGGATTTAACGCCCAAAAATCAGAAAGCATATTTATATTTTCGCGTGCGTTTCCATTTTGAACTTTGTAATTTGAATAAATTTCGTTTTGTGCAGCAATAAATTGTTTTCTTGTAAGAAGCGAAGATTTTTTTATTTGCTCTAAAAAACTTTCAACTTGTTCCACAACGCTCGGATTTTCTTCTTGAATAAAATTTCCGTTTTCGTCGATTAAAGTTTGACTTCGTGGCAAAAATGAATAAGGCTTTTCTAAAAGCGACTGAATTATAAGCCGAGAACTTTTGCTTTTTTGAACACTTGAAACATTTATATAATCTGAACTTCGCACGCCAATAATTCCTTCGTTTAAAATTCTTGCTTTTAGTGGCGAATCAAAATTGTTCCAAGCAGAACTTAAAATGTCGGCTTGACTCATGCTTAAATTTTTATATTGAATTACGATTTGTGTAATTTCGCTTGAAAAATCTTTTGAAACTAAAACATATTTTTTTTGTAAATTTTTTTGTGATTCATTTTGAGAATTTGTGTCGCTAAAAATTGATTCATCAAAATCACTAAAACTTGAAACTTCAGTAAAATCATTTTGAAAATCATTCCAAGTAGAAAAAGCATTTTTACAAATTTCGTAAGCGTTTTGATATGAAATATTTCCGCTAATAAAAATTGCACAGTTTTTAGGAACATAATATTTTTTTGCAATTCCGCTTAAAATTGTGCGAGCTTCTTGTGGCGAATAAGAACTAAAAAGCGAAGGATAAATTCCTGAATCAACTTTCCAAGGTTCTTGATAAAAAATTTTTGAGTCGATTGCGCTGTTTATAAATCCGGCAGTTGAAGAAGCATAATTTTTAACTTGCTCTTTCATCAAAGAAAATTCTTTGTTTAAGTTTTGATCAGAAAATTTTGGATTTTGCAAAACTTCGCTTAAACTTTTTAAGTAGTCGCTTAAAAAATATGGCGAAATGTCAGTTGTAAAATTTGATGAGTCAGCATTACATTCTTGTTCAAGTGAAATTTTGTTTTTGATTTTGTCGGAACTTAAAATATTAGAAGCGAAAAGTTTTGTAAAAAGTGGAAAAAATCCTGCGTTAAATTTATTTTGTTTAGAAAATCCTGCTTTGCAAGAAAATCTTGTGTGAATTAAAGCCGAAGAATAATCTTCTCGAACAAACAAAGTAAGTCCGTTTTCTAGCGTCATAATGTATAAATAATCGTTTGAATTTTCAATTTTATAAGTGCTTTGTTTTTTTGCGGAAGCTGATAAATCGGAATTTGCGGAAATTGAATTTGCAAAAGTTTCGGAACTTGAACGCACAAAATCTGAACTTGAAGAACTTAAATCAGAAAAATCAGAAATGTTTTGAGCAAAAATTTTTAAGTAAAAAAAATCAGCGAAAATCAAAATAAAAACTAAAAATCGTAAAAACTTTTTCATACAATATATTTTATAAAATTTAGATGAATTTTTCAGCAAATAGGATTAAAATCTTAAAATATGCCTACAGTTAAAAAAATTTTAGATCAAAATGAAAATATTAATCTTCCAAGCGATTTGTTAAAGGGAAAACGTCATTTAACAAGTCAAGAAATTTCTTTGCTAATTCAAAATCGAAATACTGCGAGTAATTGGCAAAATATTTATGTTAGCGAATTTGAAGATGAATTTAATCCAGAGCAAATAATTCAATGCAATTTTTTAGGCTTTGTTGTGATTGGTGCACTTCATAAAGCAACTTTAAAATATCACGATTTGGAATTGTCTACAGGAATTTTTAATTCTTTGCTTTGCAATGTTGTGCTTGGTGATGATTGTGCTGTTACAAATGTTTCTTATCTTTCAAATTATAGAATTGGAAACAGAGTAATTCTTTTTAATATTCAAGAAATGTCTTGCACTTTACATTCAAAATTTGGCGAAGGACTTTTAAAAGAAGACGAAAGTGAATCTAACAGAATTTGGATTAGCGTTGGTAATGAAAATGGAAACAGAAGCGTTCTTCCTTTTGCTGAAATGATTGCTGCCGACGCTTATATTTGGTCGCGTTATCGTGAAGATAAAGTTTTAATGCAGCGTTTTCTTGAACTTACAGAATTTGGCAAAAGCAAAGAAAATAATACTTACGGAATTGTTGAAGATGACGCTGTTATAAAAAATTCTGCAATTATAAAAGATGTTAAAGTTGGAAAAAATGCTTACATAAAAGGTGCATTAAAATTAAAAAATATTACAATTCTTTCTTCTCCAGACGAGCAAAGTCAAATTGGTGAAGGCGTTGAAATGGTAAACGGAATTATGGGTTTTGGCTGCCACGTTTTTTATCAAGCAATTGCAGTTCGATTTGTGATTGGAAGAAATTGTCAGTTAAAGTATGGAGCAAGGCTTTTAAACTCTGTGCTTGGAGATAATTCTACAGTTTCTTGTTGTGAACTTTTGAATAACTTAATATTTCCTTTCCACGAACAACATCACAATTCGTCTTTTTTGATTGCGTCAACTGTAATGGGACAAAGTAATATTGCTTCAGCGGCAACGATTGGTTCAAATCATAATTCACGAAGTCCAGATTGCGAAATGATTGCTGGCAGAGGATTTTGGCCAGGACTTTGTTCAGATTTAAAATTTGATTCAAAATTTGCTTCGTTCGTTTTGCTTGCAAAAGGTTCTTACACAAATGAATTAAATATAAATTATCCATTTTCACTTGTTGCTCCAGCGGACGAATCTGGAAAAATTCACATAATTCCGTCTTATTGGTTTTTGTACAATATGTTTGCGATTGCAAGAAATAAATCAAAATTTAATGCAAGAGACAAACGCTTTATTAAAGTTCAAAATATCGAAACAAATC
>CAZLXK010000109.1:0-8300 GCA_964563305.1 uncultured Treponema sp. | reverse complement strand
TTCAAATGAACTGCTACACAGACTTTTGGCAACATCTTCAAAAGTCAAATTTTCTGCTAACTGAACGCTTTGTTCTAAAAGTAAAGCCTTTGTATTTTTAGAAATTTCTTTATTTTTTTCCATTTCAGAAAGGATTTTATTTGCACTTGATGAAATTGAAAGTTTTAAGGCAAGTTTTATTTCTTCATTTAAGTCTAAAGTTTCGCTCGACGCTTTTGCAAGATCAAGATTTTTATCACGACTTGCAATAACGAAAATTTGTTTTTCTTCGGGATTTATTCCCAAATCTTCAAAAATTTTCTGATTTTCTTCGTTTATGTCGTCAATCCAAGAAGGAATTTCTCTTCCTAAAGCGGAACGTTGATGTTCTGTAATTTGCGGATTTAATAGTTTTGAACTTGCTGCCATAGAAAATTGAACTAAAGTCAGCGTTAAACTAAAAATTAAAATAATTTTTTTTCTAAGTTTCATATTTTCTCCCAATCAGAAAAGCGAAATTTATTTTTTTACAATCACAATTACTGTAAGATCATCTTTTAGCGGAACATCTTTTGTATAATCATTAAAATCATTTAAAATTGCTTTAAGTTTTTGCTGAGCGTTTGAACTATTTGCTTTTGAAAATGATTGCATTATGCGATTTGAACTGTATTCTTCGCCTTTAAGATTTCGACTTTCTTGCAAACAATCAGTAAAAAGAAGAAGTGAATCTCCTGAGTTCATATTAAATCTTGTAGTTTTGTATTCTACTGGCAAATAACGCATTCCAACCAAACTTCCTGTTGCGGAACTTCCTGGAACCGACGCTTCTACAACTTTTCCGCCGCCATTTCTAAATAAAAGCGAAGGATGACCGGCATTTACATAATCTACAGAATTTCCGTTGAAGCGTAATAAAATTCCAGTTAGATAATTTTCAATATCGCCTTTTGCTTCACAAAGTTTGTCATTTATATTGTACATAACTGTTGAAAGTTTTTCGTTAAGTGAGTTTTCAAATTCTCTGTTGATAATTGATTTTGAAAGCATTGTTACTAAACCAGAAGAAATTCCGTGTCCAGAAACATCAAAAAGTGCAACTCCGTCTAAAACTTTTCCTGTGTGAAAAAAATCGTACAAATCGCCAGAAACTCCAGCCATTGGTTTAAAAAAGTAAGCAATTTCATATTCGTCAAGAAGCGGAGCAGTTCGCGGATAAAAACTTTGCTGAACAAAAACCGCCATTCTCATGTCTCGAGCAGATTCCGCATTTATTTGTGCAAGTTTTGCATTTAATTCGGAAAGTTCTTTTGTGCGATCTTTTACTTTTTGCTCCAAATGTTCATTTAAATCTTCTGCTTCGGCACGAGCTTTTGAAAATCGGGTTGCGAGAATAAAAAGAAAGGCAATAATAACTAAAAGCCAACCGTACATTGAAATGTAAGGAACATTGTAAAGTTTTAAAACGTTGTGAATAAATAAATCAATAATTACTGCAAGAATTAAAGGCGAAAATCCAATCAAAATTGGCAAAACTTCTTTTTTGCGTTTTATCATATCGCGGATAATTAAATAGAAGAAATAAATAAGTGGTGGAATTAAAAATGTTTGTGTAATTACGCGCAATCTTCTAAGTTCAGGATAATTTCTTGAAAATAAAATCATTCCAAGCGGAACTAAAACAAAGGCAATTCTTAGTGCAAAAATCCATTTTTTGTCGTGACGTTTAAAAAATTCATTTATAAATGAAGTAACTAAAAATGGCATAAAAAATGGAAGTGCGTTAGAAATTAACTTTTGGAACAAGAGAAAATTCATCCAAGTTGCTGGAAATCCCGGAAGTTCATCAATATAAAAAACGCTTAAATAAAGTGCTGTAATTAAATTTATAAATGCAAAAATAAAATTTTCTGTGTCTTTTGTTCGCTGAAAATACATTAAAAAATGATACGCTGCAATTATTATAAAAATCGCTGCAAATAAAAGATTGATTTTTGAATTCCAAAAATTTTGTCTTTTACTAAAGTTTTTAGCATCGTTTGTAAGCGAAATAAAAGGCGTTGAAACTAAAGAACATTCGCCGTCGCCCCAAATTTTTATTTGCAAAACATTTTCTTGATTTTGATTTAGTGCGTTTGACGGAAGATGATAAAATCTTGTTGTGTTCCAAGCACTCCATTCATTTTCTGGACCAAAACGTCCTTCGCTTCCAATCAGAATTCCATTCAAATAAGTTTCGTCTGCCATTGTGATTCTTCCTAAATAGCAAGACAAATCTTGATTTTGTAATTCTTGAGGAACATAAAATTTATTTTGAAGATAAATAAAACCTGTTTTGTCTGGAATTAAATTTGTTAAATCTGCAAGTTCTGAATAATGAATCGACTTAAAAGGTCCGTCTTGATTGAGAGAATATTCCCAATTTTCGTTAAGCAATATCTTTTGAGATTTAACTTTACTACAAGAACTAAAAATTACTGAAACTAAGACTAAAAAAATAAACAAAGTTCTTGTTCTTTTTATCATAAAAACTCCTAGAATTTTTTTGTGCAAACATTTTATAGATTGCTTTGCTGTTTCTTGGCAAGTGAAAGTTTTTTAATCTGCAGAAAAAATCACTCTGAACTTGAATTTTCTTGCGATTCGGAATCTGAAGTTTTTGTTTCAAGAACTTTTTCTTTATATTCTGAAAATTTAAAGCCTTGCCACAAAAGATTTTCGTCTTCAGTTAGTTCAAAGCGCAATTTTACTTTTTGATTTATAGAAATTGTTCCCGAATTTCCATATTCTGTTGAATAAGAAAGATCTAGGCTGCCACTTTGAATGTTTGCAATAATATAACCCTCATCGATTTCATAATTTGCTTCAAAATTTGCTGAAAGAATTTTTGAATCTTCTGTGTAAACGTCATTTTCTTTCCAAATTTCTAGCGAAAATCCTGATTTATTAAATTCTAAAACAAAATACGCATTTTCAGTTCCATTTAAAGATTTTACAGTTTCAGATTTCCATTTTCCGTATAAATCTTCTATTGTAGCGTTGTATTCGTAAGAACAAGAAATCAAAATGTTAAAAAAGGCAATTAAAAAAACTGCAGAAAAAATTTTTAAACTTGCAGAAAATTTTATTTTATTCATAAATGCCTCCGAATCTTAAAAAACTTTTTAAATTTTCTCGCCGAACTTTGTGCGACTTTCTATTTTAATACAATTTTTTAAATTCTCAAAACATTATAAATCAATTTTTGTGTTTTATTTGAAAAATCCGTTTATTTTAGAAGTTTCGTTTGCGAAATGTGATTTTTAAGACTTTACTGCAAAAGCATTTGATCATTACTTAAAGAATGTTTTTTGATTTCTTTAAATCGTGAAATAATATCTTCCATTTTAAGTTTTTGCTTTTCTTCTTTGTCAACATCTAAAATTATTTCGCCTGAGTCCATCATCAAAAGTCTCGTGCCGTAATCTAAAGCGTGTTGCATATTGTGCGTAATCATCATAACTGTAAGATTGTATTCTTGAGCGAACTTTTTTGTAAGATTCATAACGAGTTCTGCGTTGCTTGGATCAAGTGCCGCTGTGTGTTCATCAAGAAGTAAAATTTGTGGCTTAGACATTACTGACATTAAAAGCGTTAAGGCTTGACGTTGTCCGCCAGAAAATTGTTCTACGTTGTCATTTAGCCGATTTTCAAGTCCGATATTTAAAACTTTTAATTCATTCTTAAATTTTTCGCGAGTTTTATTGTTTAAACTGATTCTTAAACCTTTCCAGCCTTTTTTGCTCGCAATAATCATATTGTCTTCAAGCGACATTTTTCCTGCAGTTCCCAAAAGTGGATTTTGAAAAATGCGACCAATATATTTTGCTCTTTTATATTCTGGCTCTTTTGTAATGTCTTTTTCACTTCCATTCTGATTTAAGAAAATTTTGCCTGAACTTGGACTTAATGTTCCAGCGATTATATTTAGCAAAGTTGATTTTCCGGCTCCGTTTGAACCAATTACTGTAATAAAATCACCTTTGTTTATTGTTAAATTTATGTTTTTTAAGGCTTTGTTTTCGTCTGGAGTTCCTGCGTGAAAAGTAATTTCTATGTTTTTAAGTGTAAGCATTTTCTTCCTTTCTATTGTGGCAAATTTTAATTTATTCCGTTTGTTTGTGGCGAACTTAAATGTTTCTTAAAATATTTTCTGATGTCTGCTTTTGAAATTATAAGACACAAAATTATCAAAAGTCCTGTAATCAATTTTAAGTCGTTTGCAGTTAATCCGATTTTGTAACCATAACTTCTGCCTAAATACATAAGTCCGCGATAAACAATCGAACCTAAAATTACTCTGAGCGTTTGTAGCGAAATTTTGTTTGTTTTTATAAAAAATTCGCCGAGCATAAGCGACGCTAATCCTGAAACAATAATTCCAGTTCCGCTTCCAACATCAGCAAAACCTGAATACATTGCAGCCATTGCTCCAGAAAGGGCAGCGAGTCCATTTCCAATACAAATTCCGATTGTCGTAACGATTTTAGGATTTACGCCTTGAGAAATTATCATTTGCGGATTTGAACCTAAGGCTCCCATTGTAAGTCCTAAATCTGTGTGGAAAAAAACGTCGAGTAAAAATTTAATCAGCAAGATTACGGCTAAAAGAAAAAGTGCAATCATCCAAGAAGAAAATGCGTTTGTTGCTTGCAAAGAAAAATTGTGTAAATTTGCGAAATTTACGCTTGCATTTTTTATGTTTGAAATCAAAGTTGGAATTCTTAAGAACGAAACGTTTGCTGTGTTGTGCATAATTCTTAAATTGATTGAGTAAAGCATTGTCATAGTTAAAATTCCGGCGAGAAGATCTGGAATTTTTAGTTTTGTGTAAATTAATGCTGTGACTAAACCGGCTGCCATCCCGGCGAGAAACGAAATTAAAAGTGCAAGAATTGGATTTATGCCGGCAAGTAAAAGGGAGGCTAAAACGCACGCTCCTAAAGGAAAAGAGCCGTCGACTGTCATGTCGCAAAAATTTAAAACACGAAAACTTGTAAAAACGCCTAAAACCATTATGCCGTAAATAAAGCCTTCGATTAGGATATTTTGAATCATAGTTTTACTCTTGAATTAAGAATTATTTGTTAAAAAAAATGTCCGCTGAAAGTAGAAAAATTTTATTTTTGTTCAAGATTTCCGTTTTGAATAATCATATTTGCTTTTGAAAGCCATTCATCTGAAATTGTAATTCCGCAGTTTTGTGCAGCGTCCAAATCAAAAAGTAAATCAGAATCGCTTGGATCTGTCATAAATTTAACTGGAATTTCTGAAGGTTTTGCTCCGTTTAAAATATCAACAACCATTTTTCCTGTGGCAAATCCTGCTTTGTAATAATTAAATCCGCTTGCCATAAAAATTCCGCCGTTCATTGCTCCTGTTACGTCGCCAGAAAAAATTGGCTTTCTTGCATCACCAAAAACTTGTACAAGCGAAGAAAGTGCACTAAAAACTGTGTTGTCAGTTGTAAGATAAATTCCGTCAACTCGGTTAACAATAGCTTGTGCCGCTGTAATAACTTCTGAAGAAGTTGAAATTGATTGAGTTACAAGATTTAATCCTGCTTCTTTGCAACCTTGTTCAACCAAATTCAATGCAGAAATAGAATTTGCTTCTGAACTTGTGTAAATGTAACCTAAAGTTTTGATTCCAGTTAGTTCAGCGAAAATTTTTATATGTTCAACTGTTGGAATTGCGTCGCTCATTCCAGTTACGTTGCCTTCTCCGTGTTCAAGTGTAGAAACTAAACCTGCACCAAGCGGATCTGTTACTGTGGCAAAAACAACAGGCTTATCTTTGATTGTGTTAGCGAGTGCTACTGCGACTGGAGTTGCGATTCCTACAGCAACATCAACTTTTTCTGTTAAAAACTGATTTGCAATTTGATTTGCTGTGCTAATATCGCCATTTGCGTTTTGTAAATCATAATCAGCGTCAATTCCAGAATCTTTAATTGCGTCAATAATTCCTTGCTCAATAGAATCCAAAGCGACATGTTTTGTGATTTTTGCAATTCCGATTTTTGTTTTTTTTACAGAACTTTCAGAAGATTTTTTTGAACAAGAAATGCAAGTTAGCAAAATAGAAACTGAAAGTAAAGTTGCTAAAATTTTTTTCATTTTATTCTCCATAATAAACGTGATTTTTTGATTAAATTTTTTAAGGTTGATTTTGTTATTATATATAGAAACAGTCGGTTAGTTCAAGGTTATCTCGACATAGTGTCGATTACGAGAATTTTCTCTTCGCGAAAATTCTCAGGGTTTTTGCAGTTTTAAGGCGACATCCTTGTCGCCATCTGTAAATTTCCTATCTGTTTTTTTTAGTAACTTGTGCTAAGTGTCAGTTGATTCCGAAACTAGTTCGGAAATGAGTGCAACCTGCGGTTGCTTAGGAGATTTATTTTGTAAATCTCGCTTGTGCTAAGCGACGGTTAGAATTCTTCAAATTCTACAGAAAATGTGCTGCCTTGTCCTTCTTGAGAATCTAAAGTGATTTTTGCATTGTGATATTTTGCTGCATGTTTTACGATTGAAAGTCCAAGTCCTGTGCCGCCAAGTTCTTTTGAGCGACTTTTGTCCACGCGATAAAAACGTTCAAAAATACGTTCTTGTTCATTTTTTGGAATTCCAATTCCTGTGTCTTTTACAATAAAAATTATTTTTTTGTTTAACTTATCATTTTTTATGATTATGTCAACATTTCCATTTTGCTTGTTATATTTAATTGCGTTGTCGATTAAGTTGTAAATCATTTCGTAAATTACCGCTCGAACGCCCAAAATATTTGCTTGATTTTCTGATTCTAGATTTTCTACTGATTTTTCGCCAGAATTTACGCTGAACTTTTTGCTAGAATTTTCATCAGAAAACTTGCCACTTTTTTCGCCAAATTTTTCATCAGAATTATTATCAAAACTTGCACCAGAATCAGAATCACCAAAATCACGAACAAGATTATTTTCGTTAAAAAGCCGAATCTTTAGATTTTTAGATTTTGCACTTGAATTAAGAATTTTTGCAGCGTCATTTGCAATTTCAAAAAGATTTATTTCTTCCTTTTGCAAACTTATAGATTTTTCGTCCAATTTTGAAAGTTTTATAATGTCGTTTACAAGATTTATCATTCGCTGACTTTCTTCGTAAATTGTTGTGGCAAAATCGATTGTAGTTTTTTGGTCCGTTTCGCCAGTTTTTAAAATTTCTGCAAAACCTGAAATACTCGTGAGCGGAGTTTTTAATTCGTGACTTACGTTTGCCGAAAATTGTTTTCTAAGTTCTTCGCGCTGAGATTTTTCAAAATTTTCTTCAGCAATTCGTTTTGTAAAAGGTTTTAATTCTTCATAAACTAAAGATTTTTCTGGATTTTCCAAATCGATTTTATTGAGCGGATTTACAATTTTTTTAGAAGTCCAAACTGCAAAAATTCCAGAAATTATAATCGCAAAAATCAGCATAAAAAATAGCGACTGACTCATTCCAAAAAGTAAAATTAAAACTGAATGTTGATTGCAAGAAATTCTAAGAACGTCGCCAGTTGGAAGCAATTTTGCAAAATACAAAGTTTTGTTTGTCATTGTGGAAGAAAATCGTGAAATTTTCGCTGAACCATTTTGCTTTGCTTCAAGAAATTCTTGCCTTAAAGAATGATTTTCTAGCGTTTTGTAATCGACTTGATTGTCAAAAAAAACAGTTCCGTCAGCGTGAATTAGCGTAATTCGATTTTTGATTGTGTTGAAATTTGAAAGTTCATTTAAAGTTGAACTTAAATCAAAATTTTCTGTGGATTTTTCAAGATATTTTTCAAGAAAACTTGCTTCAGTTTCAAGTTCGCCAAAAATTTGCTTTTCAAAATAATTGTACATATTTGAGATAAAAATTAAGGCACACAAAAAGTAAACTAAAATTCCAACTAAAATTGTACTTAAAAAAATTCTAAAAGTTAGGGATTTTGTTTTCATAAAACTTTTATAAACCTCGCTGATTTTAAGTTTTTGATTTTTTTTCTGATTCGAGATGACGGATTTGTTGCTAGAAAATTTTTTCTTCTATATTAAATATTGCGATTGAAAGTGAATGAATCAATTAGTTTGTGTAAATTTTGAGTAAAATGTCGACATCGTGTCGATTTCGAGAATTTTTGCGGAGCAAAAATTCTCATGGTCTTCTGTGTTAATAGCCGACATCCGTGTCGGCATCTTTCTACAAGTGCTGTCGGTTTTTTGTGTTAAGGTTCGCCGTCGTGTCGCCATCTTTAAATTCGCTGTTAGTTTTTTTAGTAAC
>CAZLXK010000108.1:0-8362 GCA_964563305.1 uncultured Treponema sp. | reverse complement strand
GGAAAGTAGGTTGCTGCTGGCTTTTTTTATTTTAAATACTTTCCCCGCCCTTTTTTGTTCCTTTGTTTTTTGAACTTCTCTACATATCTATAAATTATTTTCTATATCTAAAGATTTTTCTTCTCTAGCTTATTTAATTCTTTTTTTTTCAGTTGACTTAAGATTTGAAAATTTTCATCGTTTTATTGTTTTATGGTGCTGTATTTGAAACTTTGTTACAAACTTCTTTTTGTTAACTGTCAATAGATTCTGCAAGGGGGTTAAGATGACGCGACAAGATTTTATTTTCTTATGCTAAGTGTTAATAGATTGTTAAGTCGAACAAGGTTATCCTCTTAATGACGATGGATTGTTATTTTTGTAAAGAATGGAGCAAACAGTGGGATTTGTAACGAAGTGGCAGTTCTCGAAGTAAAGTGCGAGTTTGTGCGAGCAAGTGTCAGTTCTCGAAGAAAACCGCGAATTCACGCGAGAAGTGCCAGTTCTCGAAGTAAACCGCGAGTTCACGCGAGCAAGTTTCAGTCTGCTGAGAAAACCGCGAGTTCACGCGAAAAGTTTCAGTCTGCTAAGTAAACCGCGAGTTCACGCAAGCAAGTTTCAGTTCTCGAAGTAAAGTGCAAGTTCGCGTGAGTAAGTGCCAGTCTGCTGAGAAAACTGCGAGTTCACGCGAGAAGTGCCAGTTCTCGAAGAAAACTGCGAGTTCACGCGAGAAGTGCCAGTTCTCGAAGTAAATCGCCACTTCACGCAAGAAAGTGTCAGTTCTCGAAGAAAACTGCCACTTCACGCAAGAAAGTGTCAGTTCTCGAAGAAAACTGCCACTTCACGCAAGAAAGTGTCAGTTCTCGAAGAAAACTGCCACTTCACGCGAGTAAGTGCCAGTTCTCGAAGAAAACTGCCACTTCAGGCGAGCAAGTGGCAATTCTCGAAGAAAACTGTGAGTTCACGCGAGCAAGTGCCAGTTTTTGAAGCAAACTGCGAGTTCACGTGAGCAAGTGCCAGTTCTCTAAGTAAACTGCGACTTCTCGAAACAAAACTCCCACTTTCTAAATAAAATCCAAATCCTCAAAATCACTAAAACAAACAAAAAGTTTTTTATTGCTCATAATTTACAAAACAAATATAATAATTTATTAGCAAGCGTTAGCTTAAAAAGTTCAAAACGCTAAGAAAATCATCAAGATTTTGGATTTCGAATTTTTATATGCTTGCAAATTTTAGAGGAGGTTTTATGAAAGTAAAACATTTTGGAACTGCAATTTTGTCTTTATTGGCAACTGCGGCACTCAGCCTTACAATGATTTCTTGTCCTGGAACTTCGGGGGGGGCGAGAATGGCGGAACTAGTAGCACTGGCGTAAATACAAGTCCTTCTAGCATTTTAGGAACAACTTGGTTTTGGGACGAAACTGACAGTAGCACAGAAACTTGCTCACATACACATTATACAGACACAAGCGGAAGTGGTTCTGGAAGTGGAAGTGGATCAGGTTCAGGAAGCGGTTCAACTACAGAAACTTATATAGAATCTGGAAGAGTGCAAACTGGTAGCAGACAAGTAAGTGTTTCCGCATCTACTAGCACGTTAACAGGTTATTATTTACATATCGAAAGCGACGGCACATCTTATTTAGGAACTTATTCTTACACAAAAACAATTCCAGCTTATACTTATGACATAGTAACATACTCAGTAACTTATACTTCTAACTATGGAAATACATATACAAAAACTGTAACTGAATACGAAAACGATACAGAAAGCGATCCAGTTTACGGTGAAAAAACTGATTTTACTCCAGTTTACAAAGGCACTGTTTCTACAAGCGGCTCTAAAGCAAAATTCAATTTTATTTATAAATACAACGAAATCGAAGACAATTCTTCTAGCAGTTCTTCCTACTATGGTTCAAGTTCTTCAAGCATAGAAGAATCTTATTGGTCTGGAGCAGAAACTATTTTAATCCCCGCAACTACAACTTATCTTTATCAATCAAATACAAGTTCTTCTGGCACAAGTTCTTCACAAGCGTACGACTTGGGCGTAGAAAAAACTTCTTCTTACTTAAATCTTATTTATGATAGTGGAACTACTTATTGTACTCAAAAAACTGATGCATACGGAACTGTATGCAATAATCCTTTAAGTTATAAAAATTGGGGACATTGGGACGTAGGAACTTACAACGAAGCGATGATTGGTCCGGCGGATCAGAGAACAGCGTTGTACAATGTCTTAAAAGATACTTCTTGGACTAGCAACTTTTCTGTGTGGAGTCTTACTGTAGGTAGTTCAACGATTGGTGAAATAACTTTTAGTGATAATCTTAATTATGCTTTGGATTCTCTTGAGTATTGGGGCGGAAATTATTATCAACTTAAATCAACAAGTTCAGTATCTTGGTCAGCAAGTCCAAAAGGTTATCTTGTACTTGGAGGAAAGTTCTATAGTATTCTTTACGAAACTTCTTCAAGTTCAAGCGACGAAAAATATCAAATTTATTTTAAGGGAAAATTGTATTCTTCTTCTAGCGATTCAGTTACGGCACAAGGAATTGGCTCTTGGAGTTCAAATTTCTTAAGTCAAAAAGCACCAACTGACAAAGTTTGGAAAACTGATGAAAATGGATATCTTTATGAAGAAACTCTTTCTTCTGATAGCGATGTTTTTGTATCTGAAAGTGATGTAAGTAGCAATTTTACATATTCATATAAACCATTCACTGGAACAACATTCTCTTCAATTTATCTTTACAGCAACGAAAGCAAATTCAACGGCAATATTTACGCAAATAAAAAAGATTTTGTTAGCGGAAAAGAATGGTATTCACAAGCGGCAATTTGGTCAGCCGATGACGGAACAAAACTTGAATGTACAGGACTTTCATCATCAAGTTCTTATTCAATACAGCAATACTCGCTAACTTACGATAGCACAACTTACACAATTCGAAATGTTGGCGATTTAGGTTCAAATAAATACATTTTGCTCGCATTTTATGATGGTTCATACAAAAGTTTTATTCTTGAAGACAAAGTTGACGGCACTTTAACGATTGTTGCAGTTGATGATGAAGATGATTCTACAAAAGTTAAAACTCTAAAATATGAATCTCGCTATGGTTATGATTCAAGCAATTATGTTGCAGTTACAATTGGTGCAGAAGATAATCTTCTCTCAAAAAGTGTGGGCGATATTGTAAAAACCGCATATTCTGCTTATGATTACACAATTTCTGATTCAAGCGTAAGCGTTAATTTGCTAAAAACAGCAAAAGTTTCTGATGTTGTTTCAGCATTTAATTCATACACAAATCTAAAAATTGCTCAAAATCTTGTTGTAAAAGCAGGTTCTAGCGGAGAAAAGTTTTCTGATACTTCTGTAACTTTAGAAAGCAACAATAACATTTACTTTGCAACTGAAAAAGATTCAACTGCGTTCTATGCAACTTATCAAATTGATTCTTCTATAAGCGAAACTTTTACAAAGCCAAGTTATACAGTTAATTATGATTATGAATTGTCAAGCGACAACAAAACACTTAAAGTTTTAGTTTTGCCAAATGTTACTATTGATTCTTGTGTTGAAAGTTTTATTAAAAACTTAACTGGTTCAGTTACCTATTCATACACAAGCGGAAGTGAAACAAAAACTGCTAGCTCATATTCATCTTTTAGTGACATAAATATTTCAAGCGACATTACATTTACTATAAGTTTTGAAACTTATGATGATTCTAGTTATGACACTGGTGACGATTATTCAGACGATTATTCTTACTATACCGTTTACTATAATGGTTCAGCAATAATGGGAGGCGTTCAACTTTCTTATCTTTTATCATATGGTCTTACAGAAGGAACTGATTATACAGTTAACGGAAGTTCAAAAATTATTACTTTAACAGAAAGCGGTTATAACAAATTGGTTTCATCTAGTTCAGATGATGATTCCGGTTATTATTCAGAGTCAGATTATTGATTATGAATAAAATCTAAAACATAAGCGGCGGTTTTGCTTTTGCAGAATCGCTGCTTTTTTTTTATGTTATTGTTTGGGTCATTTTTTGCTAAAGCAAAAAACCGTGCTTTTCGTGGTTACGGCTTTCGTCTCCATTCTATGCAAAAAAATGTCATTCTGAACTCTGCCTGTCGGCAGACAGGTCGTTTCAGAATCTGTAAATATTGCAAGTAAAGGCTTATTTTTCAAAAATAAACTTGGCTTTGCATAGAACTCGTTTCGCCTGTCTGCCGACAGGCAAGCTCGCCCTTACAATCACTTGCCCGTGAAAGCTCGTAGGCGGGATTTTTTTGCTTCCTTGCGAGAAATTGCTAGTTTGCTCGTGCGACCACCAGTTTGCTCGATCAACTGCTAACTCGCTGAGTAAAGTGCCAGTTTTCTAAGTAAACCGTGAGTTCTCGCGAACAGCCGCCAATTTTTTACAAAAAACGCTAGCCCGCTGACAAAACCGCCAGTCCTTAAATCCACAAATCAAAAATATCGGCAAAATAACTTGCCGTTTTATTACGTAAAAATCACTTTATATCTTGCCGATAGCGTGTTATAATCTTGCCGATGGCTAAAGAAAAATATATTTCAGTTGCACAAGCGTCAAAAAATTGGAATAAATCCGAACGAACTGTAAGAAATTATTGTGCATTAGGCAGAATTCAAGGTGCATTTCTTGAAGGAAAAGTTTGGAAAATCCCAATTAATGCAAAATTTCCTGAACGCTCAAAAAGACATTTTATAAAATACCAAAATCTTTTAGAAATTTTAAGGCAAGAAAAAGATTCTAACTTAAAAGGCGGAATTTATCATAAAATCCAAGTTGAACTTACTTACAATTCAAATCATATTGAAGGTTCAAAACTTTCGCACGAACAAACTCAATTTATTTTTGAAACAAAAACGCTTGGCTCTTTAGATTCAGGCACAAAAGTTGATGATATTATTGAAACTGTAAATCATTTTCATTGCATTGATTTTATAATTGAAAGTGCAAAATCAAAACTTTCTGAAAGCCTTATAAAACAATTACATTTTATTTTAAAGTCTGGAACAAGCGACAGTCAAAAATCTTGGTTTAAGGTTGGCGATTATAAAATTTTAGAAAATGAAGTTGCTGGAACTGAAACGGCAAAACCTTGTGAAGTTCATTCAAAAATAAAAGCTTTGCTTGCAGAATATAATTCAAAAACTGAAATTTTGCTTGATGATATTTTAGATTTTCACGTAAAGTTTGAGAAAATTCATCCTTTTCAAGATGGAAATGGGCGAGTTGGCAGACTCATTATGTTCAAAGAATGTTTAAAACATAATATTGTTCCTTTTATTATTACTGATGATTTAAAATACTTTTACTACAGAGGAATAAAAAATTGGCCAAAAGAAAAATGCTCTCTTCGAGATACTTGTCTTACTGCACAAGATAAAATGAAAGAATATCTTTCGACATTTAGATAGAAAAAATACAGTTTTTACTTCATAATAGTTTTATGCTTAACAGAAAATTTGATGGAATTATTTTAGATATTGACGGCACAATTTGGAACACAACCGGAATTGTTGCGGTTGCTTGGAATAAGGCGATTGCTGAAAGTGGAAAAACTTCTGGTGTTCAAAAACTTACGGCTCAAACTTTGCAAAAAGAATTTGGAAAACCTATGAATGTTATTGCTCAAGATTTGTGGCCAGAACTTTCGGACTTTGAGCGGAACGTTTTGCTTGAAAAATGTTGTGCCTTTGAGCAAGCAGCCCTTAAAGAAAATCAAATTGACATTTGCTATCCGGGCGTTGTTGAAACTATAAAAAATTTGTCAGTAAGCAATAATTTTTTTATAGTAAGTAATTGTCAAGGTGGATACATTGAATTAATGTTAGAAAAAACTGGACTTTTCCCTTACGTTAAAGATTTTGAATGTTATGGAAGAACCTTAAAAGGCAAAGCAGAAAATATTTTGTTAGTAAAGATGCGAAATTCTTTGAACAGCCCAATTTATGTAGGCGACACGCAAGGTGATTGCGACAGTTGCTTTCAAGCGAAAATTCCATTTGTTTGGGCAAGTTATGGATTTGGAAAAGTTGATAAATATTTTGACAAAATTGACAGTTTTTCAGAATTAGAACGCATTGTTTCTTAAAAACACAGAAGATTTAGCCCAGATTGTAAGGACGAGCGAGGCTGTTATGGCAGACTAAACGAGTTTTGTAGCAAAGCAATGTAGGCGATGAGCCGAAACCATGAAAGGCGGGTGATGTTTTGCTCTGACTGTTAGCACAAAAGTCCCATAAGACTGCAAAAAGCGACGGTTTATAAAGAGCGACAAGGATGTCGCGTTATTCAGCCGAAGTGATGAAATGTTTTAAGAATTTGCGAAGCAAATTCTTAAGGTTAAATTTTTGCACGGAAGCAAAAATTTAAACATGCTCCAAATCACAAAAATCATCAAAATAATCAAAATCATCAAAACTATCAAAAGTTGTTTTTACGCTAAAATTTGATTATACTTAATAATGAAATGAAAATTTGTAATCAAGAAAAATTATTTTCTCAACTAATAAATGAATATAAAGAACCTTTTTCTCTTAGGGAATTAAAACACGTTTTTTGTGCAATGGGATTTTCACTTTCCACAAGCGACTTAAAAGATGTTTTAGACTCAAATCCGAATATTTTGCACATGGAAAATGATTTGTATATTACAAAAGCGGGAGCATTTTCTGGCGAGATTTTTAGCATTCTTCCTACAAGTGAAGAATTTGAAAATGGAGTTATGGTTTGTGGCGACAGATGTGTTCCGTTTTTAGATTCTGAGCGAAGTGGCGGTTTTTATTCGTTTTATATAAATGGCAAAAAAATTCCTTCAAAAGTTGCTGAATTTGACAGCGATCACGCAATCGATATGTTTATTCTTTTTGGCGAAGAATATGCTCCTCAATATATTGCAAGCGATCCTGCAAACGATATTGACATGGTTGAGCGAGATTTTGAACTTCCTAACAAAGTAAAACTTACCGGAATTGATTTGGATTTTTTAAAGCGAAATTATCATTTTAATAAAGGCGACCGACTTTTGTGCTGCGTAAATGATTGGAATAAATGTAAAATCAACATAATGATAATTCATTCAAATGCAAATAAATTTGACAAAGGCGATGTTGGAGAAAAGCGTCTTGAATGGTACAGTCAGTTAGAAAAATATCTTCTCGAAAGTTTTGACAAATATGGTCCGCTTTCTACAATTGAAGAGCAGTTGGTAAACGTTTATTTTGCTCACCGAAAAGAACTTTGCGTTCCTTATTGTGGTTCTTTTGAAGAATATTTGGAACGTTATGCAAAAAAAGTTGGAATTCAGAATTTTGGTGTTGAAACTCGACTTTGGAAAAAAGGCGAAGATGTTCCAGCTTTTGGAAATTGGAATAAAGTTGAATTAAATCAAATTGAAAAACTTTCAGATAAAATTCCATTTTCTGAATTTATTTTGGATTCTGTTCCTGATTTTGTGATTGACCAATATGTTTTTGATTCATTTTACTCAAGAAAACCAGAAGATCTTGTAAATAATTTTATATTTTCGCTCAGTCAAAATGAATTTTCTTTTGATGAAAATGTCAAAGAATTCATTACCTTGAACCTAAAAGAAAGGAGTGATATACTTAGAGAAGATTATAATTGGTTTAGAGATCAAATTTTAGGTCCCATAAGAAAAAAGGCACTTGATTTATATGGAAAAGTTTTGCTGCTTGTAAGAAAACTTGATTATGAAGGTAGTTTAATCGAAGATTTTCCGCAGCAAGAAATTGTAATTCTTTCGCAGTTGTATGCACATTTAATGCAAATGCTCGAAGCGATTGCTGGCGATCCAAATATTGAAGATTCTGCAGATGAATTTTCGCTTTCTTTAGACGGAATGAAATGGAATTTTGAAGAAATAAAAGGAACTGTTGAACTTTCAATCGAAGAACAAGAACTTAGCAGATTTACTGTTTCGGATTTTGATTCAAACGAAAAAAATAAATAAGGCTTTATATAGATTTTTCGGAGTTAAAAAATGGCGACTGGATTTGATATTGTAAAACTGATTGAGCGTGGCGGCTTTTTAACAAATGTTGAAGGTCATTCACCAAAAGATGTTTATTCAAACGTATGCAATTCAATAGATTTACCTTCAAATATAACTGCAAACGATTTGTGTGATGAATTAATGCAAAGAGAAAAAGTTTTAAGCACAGCAGTAGGACAAGGAATTGCAATTCCACATCCGCGTCGTCCTTTAATTCAAAATGATGATGAACAAAGAATTATTGTTTGTTTTTTAAAAGAACCTCTAGGGTCTTGATGAGCCACTCATTTTATAATTGA
>CAZLXK010000107.1:4382-8428 GCA_964563305.1 uncultured Treponema sp. | reverse complement strand
CCAATTCCGTCTGGAATTAAAGAACCAATTTTATCTTTTTCTTTTGGAAGTTGAAGTTCGTCTTGAGCAACAAGAAGATATGTATGAAGATTTTCTGTAGGCAAATATTCAACGTACCAACCTAAATAAGAAGCGTAAGCATTATCTGGATAAGGTGATGTTGCGTTATAATTTAATCTTGCGTGATAAGAATGAACAATTACAACTGGATTTACAAAGCGAAGTTCAAACGCTGAGTTTAAAAGTCCGCCTTCAATCATAGAAAGTTTTAAATTTTTAAACGGACGCAATGCAACTTGATGCAAATACATATAGCGATTTGTGGCAATTTGAACAACATCACAAGAATATCTAGCAAAATCAGAAAATAAATTTAACTGATAGAAAAAATCCGTTTCAAAACTGTCGCTGTAAAAAACACTTCCGCCCAAAGTATTCAAAAAGTTTAAGCCAGTTCTTCCAAGATTTGAACTTAATCCCCAACCGTTAAAATTTTTGCTGAATCCAAAGTTACAAAAATTGACCCAAAGTTCATTTATATTCACAGGATAATCAGAAAATAAATTTTGCAAGAAGACGATATTTGTAAAATTTGTATTTTTTTTTGCAGAATAATAATCCATTCCGTAAATAATATCCGCTTCGCCTGTAATATTATTTCCAAATCCAAAAATCAAAGGCAAAGTTCCAAAATTATCTTTGTAATGATAATTAAATGACCAATCAACTTGAGAATTAGTTTTATAATAAAATTCTGGATTTAATCGTGGCTCAAAAGCAAATCTAAAACTTTCACTTTTTAAAATGTCGCTTAAAATATTTGAAGATGAATACAAAAAATCTGAAACTTTTTTATAAACAGTTTTTCCTCGAGGCGAAAGTTTTTCAAAATCAAACTTTGAAAAATAAAATTTTATTTCGCCCACAGACATTGGCTGAACTTCAAAAAATCCGAAACGTTCTTGTTCGGCTTCCAATTCATTTAAGGATTCATAAATCCAATGTCCACTTTCAAAAACTTGCGAATCATTTAAAACTTGCGAAAAAGAATAAACGCTTAAGCAAAAAAAACAAAAAACTAAAAAAATTTTTTTGCACAAATTGCTCGAAAAAAAATTAGTTGTCAACAGTGGCACTTCCTGTATTCATAGAAGAAAGAAACGCTTTGTTATCTTTTGATTTTTTCATTTTGTCCATAATAAGCGAAAGTAAATCGGCATCTTCCATATCATTAAGAACTTTTCTAAGAATCCACATTTTCTGAAGTTCTTCTTCGGTAAGCAACAATTCTTCGCGACGAGTTCCAGACTTTTTAATGTTGATTGCAGGGAACAATCGACGTTCTGCAAGTTTTCTGTCAAGGTCGATTTCGCTGTTTCCAGTTCCTTTGAATTCTTCAAAAATTACTTCATCCATTCTGCTGCCAGTTTCAATTAAAGCAGTTGAAATAATTGTTAAAGAGCCGCCTTCTTCAACATTACGAGCCGCACCAAAAAATCGTTTTGGCTTATGAAGTGCGTTTGAATCAACACCGCCAGACAAAACTTTTCCAGAAGTTGGAACTGTTTGGTTATAAGCCCGAGCCAATCTTGTAATTGAATCAAGAAGAATTACAACATCTCTTTTGTGTTCAACAAGACGCTTTGCTTTTTCAAGAACCATTTCTGCAACTTGAACATGGCGAGTTGCTTGTTCATCAAAAGTTGACGAAATAACTTCGCCCTTAATCGCTCTTTCCATTTCTGTAACTTCTTCTGGACGCTCGTCAATCAAAAGAACAATAAGAAAAACTTCAGGATTATTTGTAGTGATTGCATTTGCAATTTTTTGCATCAGCGTTGTTTTTCCAGCTTTAGGAGGCGCAACAATAAGTAAACGCTGACCTTTTCCAATCGGAACAAAAAGATCAACAATTCTTGTGCTAATTTCTGTAGAAACTGTTTCAAGACGCAACTTTTCGTTTGGATACAAAGGCGTAAGATTTTCAAAAGGAACGCGAGTTTGCGCAACAGTCGGCTCATCAAAATTTACATTTTCAATTCTGAGCAAGGCAAAAAATCTTTCGTTATCTTTTGGACTTCTAATTTGACCGTAAATTGTGTCACCAGTTTTTAAGTTAAAAAGTCGAATTTGGCTTGGTGAAATATAAATGTCGTCAGGTCCTGGAAGATAACTGTTTTGCGGAGAACGTAAAAATCCATATCCGTCTGGTAAAATTTCCAAAGCACCAGAAGCAAAAATAATTCCACCGTGTTCTGTGTGAGCACGAAGAATGCTAAAAACCAAATCTTGCTTTTTCATTGGAGCCATATCGTCTGGCGTAATTCCATATTTTAAGCCAAGTTCGCGAAGTTCCGGCATACTTAATTTTGTAATTTCATTTATTACAAGTCGCGGTTTTGATTCATAATCTTCAAGATTTTCAATTTTTTGTGCTTCTTGAACTGCTTCCATTCGAGATTGCATATTTCTTTCATAATTTGAATTTCTGTTATTAAAACGCCGATTTTGATATCTGCCGTAGCGTCGATTTGATTCAAAACGATGATTTTGATTTTTTGAACTTTGATTTTCTGAATTTTCTTGATTTTCTGAATTAGAATCTTGATTTGACTGATTTTCTGAAGTTTCTACTGTTGGATTTTCTTGATTTTCGCTAGATTTTTCGTTTTGAACATTAGGATTTTCTTTAGTTTCTGTTGGATTTTCTAAAAGCAAAGAATTTTCTTCAGAAGATTTTTCTTCTTCAGTTTTAGATTTTGCCTTAATAACACGCTTTCTTTTTGGCTTAGAATGTTCTTCTTCGGAACTTGCACTTTCTAAATCAAGCGTAGTTTTGTTTTCTGCTTGAGTTTCTGTACTTTCATCTCCAACATCTACAAAATTTTGCTCTTGATTTTGATTTTCAGACTCTGATTCAGCATTTAAATTTGCAGTTTTTCGCTTAAAAGCCATAATTATCTCCAAAATTTTTATTATTTATTTATGATGATTTTTTTTAATGATTTCAATTCTTATAATCAGAATGACATAAATTCACAAAAAATTAGAAAAGTCAAAATTTAATAATAATCTTTTTATTTTTGCGTCAAAACTAATTATCTAACTTCATTTTTTTTCATAATTAAAGAATTTTTATATTCACTAGAAGCAAGTTCAAAAATATCAATATTAGGATTTTCAGGAAGCATTGAAATTTGACCATCAAATTCCACATTGTCAGCAATTCTAAGATTTGAAGTTTTTATATCACCTTTTACTTTACTACCGCTACAAAGTTCAACTTTTTCTTGTGCTTCAACATTTCCGATAATTTGCCCCGAAACAACAATAGATTGTGCAAGCATTTTATCTACAGTACAAATCGCAGTTTTATCAATTTCAAGATTTCCAGTTGCATTTATTGTACCATGAAATTTACCTGTAATTACAAGATTATCTGTAAATTCTAAAACTCCATCAAATTCTGTTTCTTGACCAAAAACTGTTAAGTTACCAGTATTTTTTATCATTTTACTTTTCCATATAACCGATAAGAATGAAATTTATAAAAAGGACATCTAAAATCAAAAAAATAATTCTTGCGTTTTTCTGATTAAAACTTAGAAACGGAAATTCAAAAAGATTTTGTTTTATTTATTCTGCTGATTCTGATATAGGTAATTCTATAAGACTGTTTTTTAAATCCTGCCCAGCTCTAAAAACAACTGTATAATGTGGAGCAACACTAAGATTTTCTCCGGTTTTTGGATTTCTTGCTTTATTTCTGCCTTTTCTTAATCTTGGCTCAAAAGTTCCAAAACCTCTAAGTTCTATTGTATTGGTTTCTTTTAAGGAATTCTTTAGTGCAATTAAAAATTCATCAACTACACTTTGAACTACTTTTTTTTCACATTTACAATTCTGGTAAATTTGATCAACCAAATCAGATTTTGTTACCTTTTTTGAAGACATCAATTACCTCTTGTAAATATATTTTAGAAAAAGATTCTTAAGAAAAACTCAAAAGACATGTTCTTCTCTAAACCACGGTTGGTAGCGCAGTT
>CAZLXK010000107.1:0-4372 GCA_964563305.1 uncultured Treponema sp. | reverse complement strand
CATCTTCTTCTAAACAACAACATTGTTATTGCAATTAAAATTATTTTGCTTGTGCAAATGTTACATTGTAAAGTTTTGCCATTCTGCTCTTTTTGCGAGAAACAGCATTTGCTTTCATAACACCTTTGCGACCAGCATTGTCAAGTTCTGACTCTAAAGCTCTAAGTGCATCTTGTGAAAGTTTTTGATCTTTGCTAGAAATTGCAGCCATATATTTTCTTACATAAGTATGAACTTCTGATTTTACAGCTTTATTTCGCAAACGTCTAACTTCATTTTGTGCATTTCTTTTTTTTGCTGATTTTTTCAAAGGAATAACCTCCAAAATTAAATATAAATTACTTAAATTTTATTTTTTCAAAAGGAATTATAGGTATTTTGAAAACTCGATTTTTGTTTTTTTCGAGATACCTGCGAGCTTTAAGCCTTGAACTTATAAGTCTTAAAAACGTCGCTTTTTTAAAGTTAACTCTAAAAACTGAAGTTTTTAAAGGTTTTATTATTTGAAATCCTTTGGTCTGCGTTCTGTACGTTTACACTTTGAGCATACTGCAAGGTTTTTAAGTTTTCCATTTTCGAACATTGTCTTCATTGAAATTTCACCACCACAATCAGGGCAGATAAATTTCTGTGTTGCAACTGTTGTACGAGAGTTCTTACTGGCTCCAGCCATGACTATCCTCCATAAAATATAAATTTAAACTATCACTTGAATATACACAAAATCAAATTATTGTGTCAACTAAGAAGACCGAAATTTTCTCAAAGTTCCTTAAACTTCAAGGGAATCAGAAGGCAAATCTCGCCATTTTTTTAGTTGTTCTTTTATTAAAACTTGACTTTCTTCAAGAATCAACTTTTCTTCTTCTTTATTTTTTGGTGCATCGTAAACTTTTAAAACTTTTACTCGATAAAATCCTTTATACAAATTTCTAAGGATTTGCTTTAGTTTTGAAATTTTCCATCCGCCATCTAAAACACAAACTGCAACCGGAAGATTAACTCCTTCTTCGAGTCGGCGAAAACCTGCGGAATAAAAAGTGCCAAGTTCACCAGAGCGACTTCTTGTTCCTTCTGGAAAAATTACTGGAATTTCATCACTGGAATTTACTCGCTTAGCAAATTTGTCAATAGATTTCATAGCAATTCCAGCACCGCCATTTCTTGGAATCATACAATGCTCTTGACTTTTTAACATTTTTCCAACCATTGGAGCTTTTGCTAAAGTATCTTTTGCAACAAAACGAACTTTTTTATCATTAAAAAATTTAAAGTAAACTACAATATCAAGAAGACTTTGATGATTTGAAATAACCATAAATTTTTTTGGAAGTTGATTTTTAGATTTTTTATCACCAAGAAAATTAAAATGTTTGTAATATTTTAAGATTGCAAAAACAAGTCTCGCTGAACGAGATGTAATATAATTTGACCAAAAAAGTGCTAATTTTTTACTAAAAGGATAAGAAATCATCAGCATAAAAGAAGGAAATCCAACGGCACTAAACAAACAAATAAGCGTAATAAAACTAGACATAAAATTATTTTATTCCTTTTTAAAAAATTTTTCTACAGCACAAACAATATCTTTTGTAGGATTATACATTCTTCGCGACATTGGAACGCTTGTAGTAAAACGTTTTCCGTATTGCATTTCAACAATTCGTCTGTCCATTACAATTATAACGCCTCTGTCATCACTACGGCGCATTAGACGACCAAATCCTTGACGAAACTTAATAACGGCTTGAGGAACACTCAATTCCATAAACGGCGAGCCACCTTTTTTTTCGATAGATTCACTTCTTGCTTCAAAAACTGGATCATTTGGAACGCTAAACGGAAGTTTTACAATTATAACTTGACTTAAACTTTCGCCTGGAACATCAACGCCTTCCCAAAAACTTTCTGTTGCATACAAAACGCTCGACTTTTCTTTTTTAAATTTTTCTAGAAGTGCAAATCGGTCAGCGTCGCCTTGCTTATAAACGCTAATTCCTTGCTCTAAAAGACTTGATTTTGTATTTGTGTAAGTGTTTTTTAGAGATTCATAACTTGTAAACAAAACTAAAGTGCTTCCTTTTGACGCAATTATTAACTTTGGAACAGTTTGTTCAACATAATCTTGAAAATATTGACTTTTTGGAAACGGAGCATCATTTGGAACTGCAAAAATCACATTTGTTTTATACGGAAACGGAGAATCAAAAACGCCTTTTTCAAGACGTTCATTTTCCACAAAACTTATGCCGGTTTTTCTCATCCAATAATTAAAATCAGTTCCAGTTCTAAGAGTTGCACTTGTACAAACCACGCTGTCCATAACATCAAAAACGCCTTTGTTCATAAGTGGTGCAATATCTAAAGGAGTTTGAATAAATTGCGGAAAAATTAGTGCTTCTTCTCCAAGTTTTTTTGGTGGAAGTCGAACTTTTTCAATCCAAAAAACAGTTTCTTGATGTTCAGAAAATTCTCCAAAATTTTTACACAAAGCAGCAATATCTTCGAGGCGACGAATTACATTTTTAGTTTCCCAAACCGACTCGACTTCTTGATTATCATCAGAAATTGTTTCTAAACTTGAACGCACAAAATCATTAAACTGAATAAAAGCAAGATTAAATTCGCTTAATTTTTCAAAAAATGGCAGAAATTTAGATTTAGTTTGCTCAGTAATTCTTGCAGTAAAATTCAATTCCAAACATTCAAGCGTGGCTTTTTCTAAATCAATAAGTTTAAGTTTTAATTCATTTATTAAAGAAGATGCTTGCGACAAAAAATTTTCTTTTTTTACAAAAACATCGATTTGAACCAAAAATCCAGCAAGAGCAGTTTTTTTTGTTCTATATAAAAGATTCAGTTGCTTTAGAATTTTAAAGCGATTTACAGTTTCGCTAAAAAAACTTGTGGCACTTTCTTCAATTCCGTGAGCTTCATCAAAAACAATTCGCTTGTAAGGTGGCAAAACTGCAGCATCTTCATAACCAATTCCAGACATTCGGCTTTCAATATCAGCAAATAAAAGATGATGATTTACAACAATCAAATTTGAATCTGACGCTTCTTTGCGAACTTTCATAACAAAACAATCTTTTCTAAAAGGACAACGATTTCCTAAGCAAGCGTCGCTTTCGCTATTTACTTGCGACCAAACATTTTCTGGCGGAAAAAATGCTAAATCGCTTCGGCTTCCAGTTTGCGTAGTTTTTGACCAATCAAGAATTTTATCAAAAAGTTCAGAATTTTCTGTAAAAAAATCTTTTTCGTTTTGAACATCTGACAATCGCCTTAAACACAAATAATTTTGACGACCTTTTAATAAAATAGATTTTAAATTTGTATTTAAAATTTTCTGTGCGGCGGGAATATCTTTTTCAAAAATTTGTTGCTGAAGATTTATAGTTCCTGTGGAAATTACAACTCGCTCGTGATTTTTTTGAGCCCAAAGAATCGACGGAATTAAATAAGCGAAACTTTTGCCAACTCCAGTTCCGGCTTCAAAAACGCCAATTTTATTTTCGTTAAAAGTTTTGGTGATTTCTTTTAAAAGTTCAATTTGAGATTTGCGTTCTTCGTAAAGCGGATTTTGACGAGAAAGCGGACCTTCTTTTGAAAGATAAAATGAAACTTCGTCTTGAGAAAGTTTTTCTATTTTTTTGGATTTGATTGGTTCAACAACAACGTAAACTTTTGAAACATCATTATTTACAATGTAAAAACCTAAAGAAGTGTCGCTGGAGGAAGCCGCAACTGCTTGATCTTCTTCGCTTGGATGAATGTTTCCTGAAGGATGATTGTGAATAAGAACGTGACCTTCGCGTGCAAGATTATAATTTACAATAACAGAATCTATATTTCCTCTTGAACCAACTTGAACTTGATTTACAATTCCATCTTCGTCGATTTTTCCAACCCAAAAAACTTCGTTTCCGTCAGCGGCAATTATATCTTTTCGCATTGATTGAATAACTTGAGCGGAAAATCTTTCCTGTGAATCCATAAATGTGATTTTAATAATTTCTTGACTTTATGTCGATTATTCTTGACCTCCTGTCAATTACGAGAATTTTCTCTTTGCGAAAATTCTCAAAGTTTTTGCAGTTTTATGGCGACATGCTAGAAACTTCGTTGCAAGTTCCTTGTCGACATATTCTGTAAGGAAACTCGCGGTTTTCTTCGGAAACTAACACTTGCTCGCGGGAACTAGCGGTTTTCTTAGCGAAGTGGCACTTGCTTGCGAGAACTGACGCTTGCTCGCGAGAACTGGCGGTTTTCTTAGCGAAGCGGCACTTGCTCGCGAGAACTGACGCTTGCTCGCGAGAACTGGCGGTTTTCTTCGGGAACTGGCACTTGCTTGCGAGAACTGACGGTT
>CAZLXK010000106.1:0-8470 GCA_964563305.1 uncultured Treponema sp. | reverse complement strand
AGTGCCAGTTTTGTAATAGATTGTTGTAAGTTTTGTAATTGCGAGCCTTAACAAAGCAATCTGTTGACTAAAAAATTCTAAAATCTACAGACCCTGTGCGAAGCCGCCGAAGGCTAACTAGTTCAGAGTGACAGTTTTTTATAAACATCAATCTGTTGAAAAAAATCCGTCATTCTGAACTAGGTTCAGAATCTGTTGATAAAAAAATTCTAAAATTAACAGACCCTAAACTTAATTCAGGGTGACAGTTTTCTTGGCTCAACCACTGTGATATTCAATCACTTAAAACTTTTTCTTGAACTTGTACGTGTAGGTTAGCGGAATACTAAAATCAGAAAATCCTTTGTAGCGGGCAAGATTCATATCAAATTTAAGACCAAATCCAATTTCACCAAGCGAATTTGCTAAATCAATACTTGCTCGTGGATAAATTGTAATCCAAGATTCTGCTCCATTATTCCACATTGAACGCAACTTAAAGTTAAGTGCAAGATTTAAATTGTCAGAAACATCATAATCAAGTCGAAATTGCATATAAAAAGGAATCGCTTCGTGAACAAATTCATCTGTTCGCACTAACTTATACGAATTTGTGCTACTGTCATATTTATATTTTACACAATCTCCGCCGCGAATAATTGTTGTAGTTTCTGATTTAATAAGATTTCCGTCTTCGTCATAATATTTTTTTGTTCCAATATATTCATTTGTAAGTCCAGTTATAAAATCAGCGTAAATTCCAAATCCAATATTTTTAAAATTATATCCGCCAGTAAAACCTAAAGCATATTTTGTTGATTGCTTTTTGAATTCATCAACGTCATTTCGATTAACTCGTGATTCTGGCAAATAATCAGAACTTGTAAAATTGTAATAAAATCCTGTGTTCAAAATCAAATTTTCGTTTGTTGTAAGCCCCGCAAATGCACCAAATTTTCTGTTGTCGCTTGTAAGATTGTGAGCCGTAAATCCTGCGTCAAAAATATTTTTAATTCCGCCGTTAAATCCAAAATCAACTGAATATTCAAACGCTGACGAAGTTAAAAGTTCTGTGTAAAACATTGTTCCTACCGCCAAGTTTAAATATCCGCTTTTGCCAAAAGTCAAATTGCTTGTTAAACCGCCACCGTAGCCTTCGTAATAAAGTGCGATTTTTTCTGAGCCAACATATTTTTCGCTAGAAAGTGAAGTTGTTAAAAGCCGAGCGTACTTTGTTGTGTCATCTGCAGCAGCCAAATATCCTGAAGGAATTGCAAATTGCTTGTAAAAATTGTTGCCTACGATAATTCCGAATTGTTTGATTGGCGTAAAGTAAATAAATCCAGAAGGTGCAAAAACAAAATTTGGAATTTCGTCGTGAATTGAAGATGATTCGTGAAAAAGCGTGTCTAGGCGAAATCTTGAAGTTAAAACTTTGCTTTTGTAATCTAACTGAAATCTGTCGCCTAATGAAAATGTGTTAGAAGTGATTTTTTCGCTGTTTGCGTTGGTTTCGTTTGAATGAACAAATAAATCGTAGTCGCTAAAAGAATCTGCGTCGCTTCCAAAAGTGTTTTTTATTGTAAGTGTTGATTTTTCTGCAAAGATTGCTGAAGTTGCAAGTGCAAAAATCATAAGTGATGTAAAAAATCGTTTCATATTTTATTTTTATCCTTGATTTTGATGATTATTTTTTAAGTGTCAAAAAAACTAGTCTTGTCTCGCAAGAACTGGCAGTTCTTTTGAGAACCGTTAGCAGATATTTCGCTTCGCTCAACATGACGACGTAAGGTTTTGCTTATCTGACAGTTTCTGAAATAATGGTTCGACTACGCTCAGCAAGCAGTTTAAGATGACAAGTTGCCTACGAAAACTGACATTTAACGTGTCAAGCACTGGCGGTTCTTGTAGTAAACTTGCAGTTGCACAGCGGTTTATTTTGAAAGCTAACTGTTGGCAGATTGCTTCGTCTACAGCTCGCAATGACGATGACAAGTTTATCTTCGCCCTGAATTTCCTCCGCCGCCAGGTCCTCCAGAATTTCCTCCAGCGTTTCCGCCTCCGCCAGAAGAACTTGCTGAATATGAACTTAAACTTACGCTTGTGCTTCCTGCAGTTCCGCCAACATAAACTAAACCGTCAAAATAAGAAGTTCCGCCAGAACTTGACGCTCCAGAAGTCAAACTTGGAGTTGAAGAGCCAGAAACTACAATTCCGCTTCCATAACCGCTTGTTGTGCTTGGAGTTTTAAAAACGTAAGTTGTGTCTCCCACAGTAAGTCCGTAATAAGTGTTTGCTGACCAAGATGACGCTTGATAGCAACTTTGAGTTAAAGACGCTCCGCCTTCAAGTGGACCAATCGCCATTAAAGTTCCGCCAGAAATGTAAAGTTTGTATCCACCTTCAGTGTTTGCGTCAAGAGCAACTTCTGGAGTTGTTGTGCAAACCGCGTAAATTACTCCGCCTCTAATATACATATTTCCGTTAGCATCCAATCCGTCATTTGCAGAAGAATATCCGCAAACATAACCGCCAGAAATTGTCATTGTACTTGCAGAATTTATTGCATCGTCGCCTGTGCTGTATCCAAAAACTTCGCCACCAGAAATTGTGATTGTACTTTTAGATTCGATTGCTTCGTTGTTTGTGCTTTTTGCGTAAAGTTTTCCGCCAGAAATATTGATTGCTCCGTCTATTCTTAACGCTTTTGCCGCTGAACTTGCAGAACTTGATGAACTTGACGAGCCAAATCCTCCAGAACTTGAAGAACTTCCAAGATTAGAGCCAGTTGCTTCTACGTTTACACTTCCATTTGATTGCGTGTAAGTTCCGCCTGCTTTAATTCCTTTACTGCCACTGCCCGAACTTGTGCCAGTTACAGTTCCGCCACTTACGATTACATTTCCGTCAGCCTTAATGCAAGAAGGTGCCGTATAATCTTTACTAGAAGAATCATAAATGCCGTTTGCCGTTGTTGTGATATTTAAAGTTCCGCCTGAAATATTTACAACGCCATTAGAATTAATTCCGCTCCAAGTAGACGAAATTGTTGTGCTTCCGCCGGAGATTTTAACAGTGTTAGCGTCAATTCCTTGCGGTTTATAAGTGATTGTGTCAGTTGAAGTGTTGCCGTCAGCATCCAAAACTTTACCGCTCGTGCTACCTGCAACATAAGTTGTGCTTCCGTCAACAGAAAAAGTATTTGTTCCGCCAGAAATTTCAACAAGTGGAGAATTAATCGCCTTTCCGTTGTAAGTAGAAACATTTACAGTTCCGCCGTTAATTTTTACATAACTTGAAGTGTAAGTTTCATCATCAGTTTTAAAAGCGTTTGCCTTTCGAATGTCGTATAATATAGAAGAATTTGTTGCGTTTCCAATAATTCCGTAACCGTTAAAAGTAATATTTCCGCTGTTGATTGTGATTCCTTGATCTGCGTATAAACCATTTTTTCCTGTGCTAGAAGTTTTTGTGTCGCTAGACAAGTAATTTTGAAGCGTAAAAGTTCCGCCTTCAATCGTAAGAAACGCTTTTGTTGCAATACAATTTTTGTACGCTTGTTTTACATCTAAACTTCCTTTTCCGCATAAAGTAAGAGAATTTTTGCAAAACAAAGTGCCTTTTGCGTCTTCAGCGTAAGAAGTTCCGTAAGAACGTCCGTCAGTTAAAGAGTTCGTTGTGTTTTCAACAAGAAAAATGCTCGCTGGCGAACCTTTTGTAATTTGAATGCAAGGATAATTTGTAGAAGTGATTGACGCTCCGTTTAAGTAAACTCCAACTTCGTAATAATCTGAGTCGCTTTGATAGTAAGTTTGAATCCTGATTCCGCCAATTTTTGAAGTGGAGTTTGTGCCAGAAATATAAACGCCTAAGTTTTTTGCAGTTTCAGTTAAATCCACATTTAAAAGCGTTGTTTCTTCTGAATCAAAATAAACTAAATCTGATGATTCTGCGGAAGAAGAAATTTCTTTGTAAGTTTCGCCGTCTAAAGAAAAAGTCGCGTCGCTAAGATTTAAATAAATTTTTTCAGTAGCAGTAAAAGAAGAACCGCTTGCTTGAAGTGCATTTTGTGCTGAACTTTCAAAAACATCGCCACTTTCAAGAACGCAACTAAAAAAACAAAATGATGTTAGTAAAAAAAATATTCGCTTAAAAAAAAAGTTCATTTTTGATTTTGCCTCCAATTTTAAATTTTTGATTTTCAAATGCTGATTTTATAAAAATTTGTTATTTTTATTTTAATCCCAAGATTTCTAAAAGTCTAGGAAATTAGCATTTTGAGGATTTAGTCGAAGAATCGGCTGACAGTTAGCTAAAATATTTAGGTCATTTCGAGATCTTCAATGTCCGTTTATTGAGTCGTCATTCTTGAGCAAAGTGACGTGGCAATCAACTAACAGTTAGTATGAAGAAATTTTTTTATGCGAAGTTCTATATTGAATTGGCGTAGTTTTATAAAAATCTTTAAATGCTGCACTAAATTTACTTTGACTTTCGTATCCAACTTCGAGCGATATTTCATTTATGCTTTTATCAGAATTTACAAGAAAATCCGCCGCACGTTCCATTCTGTGTTCTTTAATGTGAGCCGCCAAAGACGAACCGTAAACGTCCTTAAAAACAGTTTTTAGCGTTGTGGGATTCATAGCAAACTGTCGAGCAAGTTCGTCAATCGTAATGCGTTTAGAAAGATTGTTCATAAGATAATCGTGAACTTGTTTGATTTTATTAACTTGATCTTCAAGATATTCTGAATTTTCGTTGATTTTTTCATGCTTTTCATCAAAATCTGGGCAAGTAATCGACATAAGTTTTTCAATAATTCCGTGCAAAGTTTGACTTGTAGCATTTTTTGCTGATGTATAAAAAACTTCCTTTCCGTCGCGATAATTTTCAAGTAAATCTGCATCTTTTAAAATCTTTAAATGATGAGAAATTGCAGGATTTGTCATTTTCATAATGTCTGAAATATTAGAAACGCTTTCTTTTGAATGACACAAAAGCCAAAAAATTTTTAAGCGATTTGAATCTGATAAAATATAAAATAAATTCGACACAATCTTAAAATCCTGATTTTTAGAAAGTTCACCACACAAAAATTCCATCTTAAAATATTCATCGTGATTTTGAAAAAATTTCATTTTGATTTTTCTCCTTAAAATAAAGTGCCAGTTTTCAAATTCAAGCGTCAGTAGATTGCTTCGTTACGTTATTCCTCGCAATGACGATATTAGTGCCACTTAGCACAAAAACCGCCGCTAATGTCGTTATTCTGAGCGAAGCTAAGAATCTGTCGCTAAATATGACGAGATGAGCGACAATTTACTAAGCAAAACTGCCAGTTAACTTACGACAAGTTTTGCCCCATTTGGAAATTCTTTTAATCCAAAAAGCAAAAGTCTTCTAAAAAATATTGCGACCTTGCAAAGACAATTATATTATTATTATCAGAATTAAACAAACATTTAATTGTTTGGATAAAATTAAATAAAAAGCCACAACTTAAAGGAGAAAAAATTATGAAAAAAACTTATGAAATTGAAGTTGATTGTGCAAATTGTGCAAATGAAATGGAATTAGCAAGTAAAAAAGTTGAAGGCGTTAACGACGCAAATGTAAATTTTATGACACAAAAAATGACAGTAGATTTTGCAGACGGAACTGACGAAAAAAAAGTTATGAAAGCCGTTTATAAAGCATGCAAAAAAGTTGAAAGTGATTGTGAAATTAAATTCTAAAAAACATTCAAAAACTCAGTGATTGTAATCGCAACGAAGTTTCAAGCGGCAACGTCGAAATCACAAATTTAACTAATTTTTATTAAGTTCTGATGATTTCGAGAACCTCAAGCACCGCTTGAGTCAAAAAAAATCTGCGGAGGGCAAAAATGACTAAAAAACAAAATAAAATGCTTATTAGAATTATTGTAGCGGCGGTTTTACTTGTTGTTTTGCAATTCATTCCGTTTCAAAAAATTCCTGGAAAAGTGCCAATAAAATTTATTCTTTACGTAATTGATTATTTAATAATCGGTTATGACATTTTAAAAAAATCAGGAAAAGGCATTTTAAATGGAAAAGTTTTTGATGAAAATTTTTTAATGTCGATAGCAACGCTTGGAGCATTTGCACTTGCAATTTATAACGCAAAAGGAAATCTTTTAAAAGTTGATGATTGTACAGAAGCGATTGCGGTAATGCTGTTTTATCAGATTGGTGAATTGTTCCAAAGTTACGCTGTGGGCAAAAGTCGAAAAAATATTACGCAACTTATGGACATTCGCCCAGATTATGCAAACGTAGAAGATGGAATTTCCTTAAAGCAAGTTGATCCAAATGAAGTAAAAATCGGAACAATTATTGTAGTTCAGCCTGGCGAAAAAGTTCCAATCGACGGAATTATTGCTGAAGGTTCTACAACTTTAAACACAAGTGCTTTAACTGGCGAAAGTTTGCCACGCGAAGTAAATGTTGGAGATGAAATTATAAGCGGAAGCATAAACTTAACGCGAGTAATCAAAATCAGAACAACAAAAGAATTTGGTGAATCAACAGTTTCAAAAATCCTAGAATTAGTTGAAAATGCAAGTTCTCGAAAATCAAAATCCGAAGAATTTATTTCAAAATTTGCACACATTTATACGCCAGCGGTTGTTTTTAGTGCTTTAGCTTTAGCCGTTTTGCCACCAATTTTTAGTATGCTGATTTTTAAAACTCCAGCGAGCGAAACTTGGCCAACTTGGATTTACAGAGCATTAACCTTCCTTGTAATAAGTTGTCCTTGTGCTTTAGTTATAAGCATTCCGTTAAGTTTTTTTGCGGGACTTGGTGGAGCAAGCAATCAGGGAATTTTAATAAAAGGTTCAAACTTTCTCGAAACGCTTTCAAAATCAAAAATTTTAGTGTTTGATAAAACTGGAACTTTAACAAAAGGCGTTTTTGAAGTAACTGGAGTTCATCACAGCACAATCGAAGATGAAAAGTTGCTTGAATATGCTGCTCTTGCCGAATGTGCATCATCTCATCCAATCAGCAAAAGTTTGCAAGCGGCTTACGGTAAGGAAATTAATCGAGAACGCGTTAATAATATAGAAGAAATTAGCGGGCACGGAATTAAGGCGACGGTTGACGGACACAATGTTGCGGTTGGAAACTTAAAGTTGATGAAAACTTTGGGTCTTGATGTGGAAGAATGTCATTCGATTGGCACAATAATTCATGTTGCTATTGACGGTCAATATTCTGGTCACATTGTGATTTCTGATCTTGAAAAACCTACGTCGAAAACAGCAATTTCTGAGCTTAAAAAACTTGGCATTTCAAAAACTGTTATGCTCACTGGCGATTCTCAAAAAGTTGCTCAAAAAGTTGCGGACGATTTGGGACTTGATGAATTCCACAGTGAACTTTTGCCAGTGGATAAAGTTAGTCAAGTGGAAAATTTGATTGCTACAAAACAGAAAAATGAAATCTTAGCCTTTGTTGGTGACGGAATAAATGATGCTCCAGTTCTTTCGCGTGCAGATATTGGAATTGCAATGGGAGCGATGGGAAGTGACGCGGCGATTGAAGCAGCCGATGTTGTTCTTATGGACGATGATCCGCTTAAAATTTCAAAGGCAATAAAAATTTCGCGAAAATGTATAAAAATTGTTTACGAAAATATTACTTTTGCGATTATTGTAAAATTTGCCTGCTTAATTTTGGGTGCGTTGGGAATTACAAATATGTGGGCAGCAATTTTTGCAGATGTTGGCGTAATGATTCTTGCAGTTTTAAATGCGATTCGTGCCTTGAATGTAAAAAAACTTTAGATTTGGGTTTGGGCGTTCCCCTACGGCTTCGCTACGCTCAGCCTTCGGGTCGGCAGTTCCGCACTTCGCTATCCGCTCATTCCTCCGTTGCACTTCGGAACTGCTTCGCAGATGCTCCATTGCCTAACGCAATAACTTTACGTTCAGCATAAAAAAAACTTCCGATTGTGCTTGAAGGAGAAGAACTTGGAATTATTGACGATTGCGGCGGCGTTTCTAGACTTGAAGAAATCCGGGAAGTGTTCAAAAAGAAAAAAGGTGAATCTTACGAAAACTTCAAGGAATGGCTTGGCGTAGAAGAGCTTGACTTGGACGCATTTGACAAAGACGAAATGAACAAGACGATTGGGAAGAAGATAAAGGAATTCAAGAATATGTTTTATGAATGAGGAGTTTAACCATTATTTGATAAAACATTTAAGCAAAGATTCTGTGTTTTAGGAAAGCATAATACATTCAAATGCAAAAATTTTATCTTCTGATTATTTCAGTTTTAGTATTTTTCATTATTTTCGTGATTCTTGTTGTAAATCACAAAAGAAAACTTACAAAAGAATTTCAGCAAAAAATACAAACTTTCTTAGAACAAATAAATTCATTTTTTACAGAATATTTTGATTTGCTAAAACATTTTGTCTCTGAATCAGAAGAAAACGAATTTGCCGCAAAATGGCAGAA
>CAZLXK010000105.1:0-8504 GCA_964563305.1 uncultured Treponema sp. | reverse complement strand
ATGTGAAAAACATAAAAATCTCCTATCATTTATTAAACTATAAGTTCTTAACTTTTTTATATAATGTGAGTAATTCTTGAATATCCATATCCAAAAGCGGCTCATACATAAAAGAGTTTAAGTGTATATTTTCAGGAGTCATAATGTTTACTTCTGACATAATTTTTATTTTTTCAACTGTTCCAATTTGTTCATAACCGTAAATAAGATTTCTAGTCTGGTTTTCCGATTCATTAACAAAATCTAAATATTTCTTAGCATTTCCACTATTACGATTTTTATCATCTTCCCAATTAAATGTTTTGGAAGATTTTTTTATCTCGCTTATCATAAATTTTTCTGCTTTATGGCGTATTGCCATTGAAAGAAGAATTTTGTCTTCTAATAAATTATTACTTTCATTCAGTCCATCACAGATTATATAAAGTCGCTGAATAATACCAGCAGAATAAGATACACCTGTATCAAAGGTATCCTTTCCAATGTATTCTTTGTAAATGGGCTTTAGGTCAGAGAATTTTATAGAATCTGTCTGCTCTTTTTCATGTAATAAATCAGTCAAATATAAAAAATCACTTTGTCCAGACTTTTCTTTATCATTGCCATATTCAATTAAATTTCTTACAAATGGAATTAAAGCAATAACAAATTTTTCATTAAGATTATTTTTCCAAAATACAAATGGTTGTTTTTGATATTTCTCTTGAACTAATATTATCTTATCATCTGAAAAAGTTGCAACTAATCGGTTTCCTCTTGGTATTCCTAACCGACTTGATACGGTTCTATAAAAATCAAAATTATGAGAAAGTATTATCATCTTAAAATTGCTTAAATTAGACAATTCATATAAGTATTCGATAATAGCATATTTATTTTTATAGTCGAAAGAATCTGCTATATCATCAATAATCAGCAAAGTTTCATTTCCGCCAGCTTTTAATTGTTCCACATCAAAAATTATATTTAAAAGATATAATGCTCTTTTTTCTCCTTGACTAAGCGTGTCTAGTTCCTCTAGTCTTGAGCGAGTAATTTTTTTAGTTACACCATGTTTCGTAAAGCTAAATTCAATTTGTGGCACACTTTCACCGATTATAGCTCCTTTTAAATTAACCACTTCCATAGAAAAAGGAACTGTAAAGCGATTTTTGAATATATCAAGACATTTTTTCCATGGCGTATCTTCTATCGGTGTAGCTTCAATTGCTACTGCCAGTTTTGAATATTTAGTATAAAAATCATCAAATAAAGGTTTATTAGCATATATATATGATAACCACAATTCTTTTTTTAATTCATCAAGTTTATTCAGTTTTAGATAAGGTATAATATCTGTACGTACTTCAATTATATCTTTCAATGCTGTTCCTTTTGCATCCGAAAGCAAATCTTCAATATTCTTCAGTTCTGGGAGTTTTTTTATCTTTTCCTCAATTACAGATAACACATTGCTCAAACATTCTATATCTGCAATAGTTTTATCTCCTGCCAAAACTAGTTTATTATTTTTTACAAAAAAACTGTCTTTTTCTACAATTTTTTTTATTTCTTTTAGTTTTGGTAAAGTGAGTTTTCCTTTTTCTAGGAATTCAAACGAATCATAAATTTCATCTGTTTTAAGTATAAAAGCATCGATACCATTTTGAAAATCATCAGATTTTATTTTCTTTAAAACTGATTCATCAAAAATTTCATCATAAATAATATTTTTGCAATCTAATACAGGTTTTTGCGTAGCAAAAAAATCTAGGTTCAACAAGATACTTTTTTCAGAAAAATTAAAATCTCTAATGATGACTGGCTCTAATGAATAAACAGTCTTTCCCTGTAAAGTCCTTTTTATTTTTATTCCAGACATTTTTTCAAGATTTTTTAGAAATTTATCTCGAGATTTCAAAACATCTTTTAATTGTTCTTTTAGTTCATTTTTTATTAAAAGAGGGGAAATATCAGATTCATAAGAAGATTCAAAAGATTTAATAACAAATACATCTTTCTGTTCTATATCCCTATCGTCAATTTTTATAACTGTTTGTCCAATATCATCAAATATTTTATCACGAATTTCATTTATTTTTCCTTGCTGAATTTTCTGAAATGCATTTGCAAAAGAAGTCTTCATTAATCCATTTTTTGCATATATAGCATATATATTTTTATTAGAGAAATCGAAGTTATACTTTAATTTTTCAATTCCGAAGCAATTATTTAAATCAATATCAACATTGTCCATCTTTAACTCCCACAAATCTAAATTCGATTTTATTTAAATGAAACATTTTTTATGCCCTCTTTGCAGAGACATAAATATCAGAGCGTTCTTTTAGGTGAAGCAAGACAGATTTTTCAGTTAATTCTACATTATCAAGAATTGATTCTTTTATTGCGTCATTGCAGGCATTGATTATTTCCGCATGGCATAGTCCTTTTGCAGTATTAATCAAGTTTTCTGTATATAAAAAACTGTCCGAATAGTCCTTTAATTTTACGTCAAATATCTTTTTTATCTGCACTTCATCTGGCAAAATATAGTGCAAAACATCATCAAATCTTCTGAACAATGCCTGATCAAGCAGCTTTTGATTGTTTGTGGCTGCAATAACAATGCTGTCTGGAAAGTCCTGCTCCACAAATTGCAAGAAAGAATTTAAAATACGCCGAGCTTCTCCAACTTCATTGTCAAAATTTCTGTCAGCACCAAGTGCGTCAAATTCATCAAAAAGGTAAATTCCTTGAGAATTTGCAATTTCATCAAAAATCTGACGAAGTTTCACGCTTGTTTCGCCCATAAATTTTGTGACAATCTTATCAAGTTGAATACCATATAGCTGAAGTCCTAGCTCTCCTGCAATTACAGAAGCTGTAAAGGTTTTTCCAGTGCCGGGATTGCCTTCCAGTAGAATCCGCCGCCTGTTACATAAACCAAATTTCGCAAGTTTGTTTCTATTACGGTATTCATTGATAATTCTTTCCAGTTTTTCCTTTACTTCTGATGATACAACTAAGTCATCCAGTTTATCAGTAGGAAGGAAACTTTCAAGCATTTGATTTTGAGTATTGATTTTTAAAATAGAATTATGCTTGCCAAAATTGTCTATGAGTTTTTTTATGTCTCTGGCAACAGCTTCGTGACCATGCAACGCTTCATAGGCTGCAATTTGCAATGAGACAGTTTTGAATTTCTCTTTATCATTGTCGCAAAAAGCTTTTATAAGACTTTTTACTTGGTCTGAAGTTGCCATAAAAAATTCCTAAATTCAAGTATAATACGGATTTCAAATACAATCTATAGGCAGAAAAATGTCTAGTAAATTTTCTGTCTTTCATCTTAATCTTAGTTTAACACAACTACACCGTCATAGAATGTCGGATTAGAAAAAAAATTCCCGATTTCCCCACAAAATTCCCGCCGAGTTTTCCAAAATTCCCGCCGAGAATTCCCAAAAACTCGCCGTGTTTTTACCGAATTCTCGGCAAGAATTTACCGACTTATCCGTAAAACGTCATTTTTTAACCAAAATTCGCTAATTCTCTGCAAATCTTAAAATACTCACTTGACATATCGGTTAATCTATTGTAATTTATAACCAGACGAAAAACAAAAGGTAAAAACGGAGGCAAGCAAAATGGATGCAAACTTCAAAATCAGGATGGAAACGCTGCTAAAATCAAAGGGAATGACACAGCGCGAGCTTGCGGCGAAACTCGGCGTGAGCGAAGTGACGGTAAGCCGCTGGATGACGGAAGGCGCGAACGGACGCAATCCGAGCGTTCAGACTTTGCAGAAGATTGCTGACATTCTTGGCACTACTCCCGACTATCTTTTGGGAAAGTCTGGCAACGAAAAAGAGAATGCGGCAGAGCAGAAAAGCGGCGTTGACTGGGGCGCAATTCTTGCGGGAACTGCCCTGACCGCCACCGCCGTAATCGCGATTGTCGCGCTTGCAAAGGCTATGGGGAAACTCAACGACAAGGACAAGGAGCAGATTGAGGAAATCCTGAACCGTGATGACAAATAGACTGTCATTCCGAACGGTTGGTGAGCGTAGTCGAACCAGAGTTTCGGAATCTGTCAATAAAAAGATGCTGAAATCAGCAACAAGCTGCTACGTTCAACATGACGTGAAATCCACAGGAGGCACAAAATGACATGAAGAAAATAAAAAAGCCCTTCTAAACTGACTGCAATCAGAAGAAAGGCTTAAAACAGCTCTGCGGAAAACCACAGATGTATCAATTAAAAACATCATAAAGGTATTCCGCGGATTTTTCAACTACCGGAAAGCAAAGGCGTTGCCTAAAGGCTTACGGAGCGTGATTTCGTGGCATTTGCCACTTGCAAGGAGCAGCTTATGAAAAAGAAGCTCTTTCTTGAACAGGCTTCGGCCGCGTAAAGCTTTCGTTCTCGTCAAAAGGAGCGGCAAAAGAGGACGAGGTTGACTCTTCTTTCATCACCGCCAAGCGCATTTTGTTCACGCCGAGCGCGGAACTGAAAAGCGAGATTGAAAAGGCTTCGTTCACCAAAGCGTGAGGTGAAGTGAGGTAATAAAGTTTTTGCCCTGCAAGATGCACGAAAACGTGTTTTCTTGCAGGGCATTTTATTTTATACTGAAAAAGATGGATTTGGTGAAACATTATGGGAAATATAGAAGTGCAAATCAAACAAGAATTACAAAAAATACGAGAAAAATATTTAAATTCTGCTGATGAAATCAACAGTGATTATAATAGAGAAAATGATATTTCTGATGATTATAAAGGGCGGCAAATTTTTGAACTGCTTCAAAATGCAGAAGATGAGGCTGAAGAAGGTAAAGGAAAAGTTCTAATTGAATATAAAGACAATATTTTCAGTATTTCCAATACAGGAAAACCGTTTTCTTTTGGCGGTGTAAAGTCTTTATTGCGTGCAAATAATAGTCCTAAAAAAACAAGACAAAATATGATTGGAAATAAAGGACTCGGTTTTAGATCAACATTGAATTGGGCAAAAAAAATATCAATCCTTACACAAGAATTTGGACTAGAGTTTTCAAAAGAAAATGCAAAAGGATATCTGCTGGGGCTTTTTAATGAAAAACCTCAACTAAAAGAAGAATTAAAATTATTAAATAAAGATGAATATCCGATAGCTATATTGGCTTGTCCTAAAATAATAGATAAAAAACCAATTAATGGTTTCGTAACCACAATCCGAATTGAATGTAAAAACAGTTGCGATGATGATATTACCAATCAGATAAATGCACTTGATTTAAATGAACTTCTATTTCTAAAAGGGCTGAATGAAGTAACAATTGTTACAGAAGATATTAATAAAACTTTTTCAAAATCTATTCAAGGTGGCTATGTTTATATCAATGAATATGATAATTCCAAAAAATTACCAATATCCAGTTCAAAATGGCAACTTTTCCCCCGTAATGGCTCTATTACCTATGAAGATGAGAAAACACAAAAACAAGTTAAAAAAGACTATGAAATGGTGATTGCCTATGATTCTACAGATAAAACTTCAAGTGATTATTTATATTCATTCTTTAAAACGAAAATACCATTAAAATTTCCAGGAATAATTCATGCGACTTTTGAATTAACTACAGACCGCAATTATTTAAAGCCTGAGAACGAAATCAATAAAAAACTTATTGGTATTCTTACAGATTTTATTATTGAAACGGCTGTAAAAATTTCCAAACAATATAAGCAATGTAATTATGAACCATTAAAACTCGTCTTTAACGAAGAAAATTCTGAGCCACTAGAGGCTTATGGCTTTTACGATTCATTAAAAGAAAAAGTAAAAGACAAGCAAATTTTTCCTACCATAAAAAATGAGTACATTTATCTAAAAGATAATCCGAAATACTCTCGTTCCAGATTTGATGAAATCCTAAACAAAGATTCTTTCTTTGATTTATTGCAAAATTGTGATGATTCTGTTATTGAAAATTATTTATTATCGCAACTTAATTTTTATGATAGCGGTGATTTTTCTGAACGTCTGAATAAAGATATAGAAAACAATCTTTATTCGCTTGAAGACAAATGCAAATTAATTAAATTATTGCATTATGAACACAGTATTGAAAAAAATAAATTAAATCTTCTTGTTGATACAAACGGCAATAACGTTACAAACAATGAAAAAGTTTATGTTAAGCCTTCAAATGAACAAATTATCCAACTGCCAAAATGTGTTGATTCAGTCCGATTTCTTAATGCAAAAATGCAGAACATTCTGCTTGAAAATGGAACATTGCAAACATTAAGTGATAATTACAAAGATTTTGGAATCTTGCCATATCGCTTTAATACTGTTATCGAAAATGTTTTAAAATTTCTAAATAAAAATCTTACAGAAGAAAATGTTGCACAACTACTGAACTGGCTTTTTAATTTTTACAAAAGCAATAAAAACGAAGATGATGTAAATCTGAAAATTCAAGAATATGAAATACCAGTTATATGCCGTAATGGAATAAGAAACGCGAACGAATCCTATTTTGGAATAGAATTTGGAAATGAAATTGGAGAAAAGATTATTTCTATTTTCTCAGAAAATTTCTTAAAAAATAATATGTTAGGGACTTCTGAAAATAATAATCAAGAGTTAATAAAATTCTATGAATGGCTAGGTGTTTCAAAATACCCCCGTATTCAAAACGTTTCAATTGAGAGAAAAAAAATCTCAGAATATTTAGATTATTGTTTTTTCATTTCAAAAGAGCTAAAAACAAATTGGGGTGAAAATATTAACAAAAACGAACTTCCTTTTTACAAAGTAAATACTCTTCAACTTGATGTTGTGGAATCTTTTGAAGAAATACTTGTAAATGCTCCCTTTGACGATATATTATGCTGGTTTTTAAGCGATGAAGACTTGCATACTCATATCAAAAATGCATTTGAAATAAATGATGATTCTTGTATGGAATGCCTACCAGGGCAAAAAAAAGATGAAAGACGTATTTACAATAATTACCTCGCGGCATATATTCGGCTTATTATTTCAAAAACAGAATGGGTAGAAACATCTCAAGGAAAAACCATTCCGAAATATTGTTGTTTAGACGAACTGAATTTAGAGCCTAAAATGTTCGTCCCAAAAGTAAACTATGAATATATCAAGAAAAAATGCGGTGCTTCTAAACTGCAAATAAATTCTCTGCTTCAAGAACTAGGCATTCAAAACCAATGCTTGGACTTGCCTATAGATACGCAATATGAAATTTTGCTTTCGCTTCCAGAAATTGATAAAGATAAAAAACTTAGCAGAAAATTTTATATGCTTGTAAAAAATCATGATGTGGAAGATATTAAAAATTCAGAAAACTACAAAAAATTTTTGCAAAATGGAAAAGTTCTTGCAAAATATAAAGGTGATAAAGTTTTTGTTCCTGTTTCAGAAGCTTTTTATGTAGACAAAAAAATTTTCAGCGAGGAACTTTTAAAGCAATTTAAGATATTCGACATTGAACACAGAGTTGGTGCTGAGAAAGTAAAAAATCTCTTTGGTGTTAAACAAATAAATAATATTGATGTAGAATTTGACAGATGCAACATTGCCGATGAAAACATATCTTTGGAATTTGAAAATGATTATCGGAAATTTATTCCGTATGTTTTGGCCTGCCGTAAAACAACGAAAAGTTTTAAAACAGATTTGTCACGCTTAAAAAGGACTTATGTGAAGTTGGTAACAAATTTGACATTCTATGCGTTGTTAACAGACTCAAAAGAACGATTTAGTTTGAATGATTTTGAAACCATTTTCTTTCAAAAGAGAAATACTGCTTATATTAAGATTTCTAGCTGTTTTCACTCTCTTCAAGATTTAAAACAAAATATAAATTTTTCAGATGCGGTCGCAGAAATCATTACAGCAATACTTGATGTAAATGATGATAAAAATTTTTATCGCGAACTATTCGAAGGCAACAACGCAAAACGCGATTTCTTATTACGAAATGACAAAGGCGATGAAAATTTAGAATTACTAAAAAGTGTTAGAACCGAATTAAAATATGAAGAAAATAAAAAACTGAATTTTTGGAGCACATTGGCTAACATCAAAAAACTTTATATAAAAGATGATGAAAATGAAAATGAAATAATCCAAGATTTGGGTATACCTTCAGAACTTGCAAATTCAATCAATTATGAAAATATTAACGAAAGCAACAATGCAGGTTTTATCAGAGAAATTTTTTCTAAGCTAGAAATCAAATTAAGCGAATATAATGATAAAACTGTAGATACAATAAATTTAAAACCATACTGGATTTCTGAATTTTGCAATATAAGAAATCAATATTTTGATAGATTTAAGTTTTATCTTTATTTGCAATGTAAAGACTCCGACGATGCTATAGATAATTTTGAAGAAAGAAAGAAACATTATTATATTTTTACGCCAGAAGCAGAAATTAAAAATGATATTAATATCGATTTATCTGAAATTTTCGAAAATACATATGGCATTTCATTAAACGATTTAA
>CAZLXK010000104.1:3990-8557 GCA_964563305.1 uncultured Treponema sp. | reverse complement strand
AAAGGCGGTCAGCATGTAAATAAAACAGAATCGGCGGTTCGATTTACTCACATTCCAACTGGAATTGTTGTTACCTGCGACAGTGAACGTTCTCAGTTAATGAATCGTGCTACAGCAATGAGCATTTTGCGTTCAAGACTTTACGAATATTACAAAGAGCAAAAAGAAAAGGAAAATGAAAAATTCGCTGGTGAAAAAAAAGATATTTCGTTTGGAAGTCAAATTCGCTCTTATGTTTTTCAACCTTATACAATGGTAAAAGATCACAGAACAAAATATTCTGTAGGAAATATTCAAGCAGTTATGGACGGCGATATTGATGGATTTTTAGACGCTTATCTTGCTGCAAAATGGAAAGGTTTGCCGCTTGGCGATGATGATTTGGACGAGGAATAAATTTTTATGAGAAAGTTAAAATCCTTTAAGAAAATTTCAGTTTTTCTTTTTTTTACTTTGTTTGCGTTTGAATTTGCAAATGCGGACGATTGGATTTTAGCAGCTCAAAAATTTACTTTTATTCCAAATAATATAGAACGAAGTGATTTTCAAAAATCTCAAGCAGAACTTTTGCCAAAATTGATTCTTGAACAAACAATTTCTGACCTTACGCGTTTTAGTCCAAAAGAAGAAATTTTAGAGCGAAATCTTAACACTTTAACAACTGAGCGACTTTCGCTTTTTTTGCAGTTGTCAAAAGAAGTTAAAACTCGCGACAGCATTGTAATTTCTTCAAAAGATTCAAAAAAACTTGAGAAAAATCTCGAAGTCGAAAATCAAAAAATCAAAGAAATTCAAGATAAAATTGACGAAAACTTAAAAAAAACTAAAAGTTTAAAAGAAGAATCTTTGCCTCCGATTGAAAATCCGCAAAATCAAAATCCGCAAGTTGAAAATGCAAATTCTTCGAGAAACTTTTTTGATTCACTTTCAAAATTTTTTACTCGCGATAAAACTCAAGAAATTCAAGGTCAAAATGAAACTGTAAAATTGTACAAAGACAGCGAAAATTCACTTTTTGATTCAAAAAATGCAGATTTTAATTCTTATGATTTTGAAAAAGCAGTTTTATCTGAAAAAATAAACGGTTTAATTACTGGCGAAATTACAACTTACGGAAATTATATTTCGGTTACGGTTCATCTTTATGTTTTTCCTGGAAAAATTTTGCACGGAACTGTAACTGAAGTTGGTTCGCTTGATGATGTTTTAAGTCTTGCTCGCAATATTTCTTCGCGACTTGTGCCTTTAATTACAAACAGTTTGCCAATCGAAATTTATTTTACGTTAAATCCTGCTGAAATTGCTGATGATGTAAAAATTTCTGTTGACGGATTGGTTTACACTGGAATTCCAGAAAAGTTGATTGTTCCTTCGGGAATTCATAAAATTCAGTTTGAATGTGAAGGTTATCTTTCAAAAAGTTTTAGTTACAATTTTTATGGCGAAAATAAATTTATGGTTTATGTAACCTTGAATCCAGAAAATATGAATCAGTTAAGTTTTAATCTTTTAAATCCAAGCGTTGGAAAATTTTATGCAAATGGTGAATATTTAGGCGACGCCGGAAACGGAAATATTGGAACTTCAATTACTGTAAATGGCGAAAACGTTTTAGGTCAATTTATTTCAAATGAACGTTCAGTTAAAAAAATTAAAAAAACGATTGAAGATGAAAATGGCAAAAAAAAGACAGTTTTAGAATATGAAAGTGGCAGTGAACTTTCGTTTTTTTATTACATTCCGTCTTCTTTGCAAAATTCTGAAAATGTGCTTGCGGTAAAAGCGGTTCCTCAAGATAATCAAGCCGTAATTGAAAAAAGAAGAATTTGGACTTACAGAGCGTATTCGGCTTTAGTTTTGACTTTGCCACTAACTTTATATTCAAATGGAAAATATTTATCTGCAAATAGAGCGTATCAAGCAGGATATTTGTCTGATTCAAGTCAAGTTCTTACTTGGAACGCAATTCATTACGGAAGTATTGCTCTAACAAGTGCCGCTGCGGGATTTTTTGTTTATGAAATTGCACGATATTTGATTGCAGCAAATTCTGTCTTGCCTAAAAAAACAAAAATCGTAAGTCAAGACGAAATTCAAAAGGCACTTGAAAAATCTTATAAATTAGAAAGTTCTTCTGCTGTTGTTGCTGATGATTCTGCTGAGCTTACTAACGGCACCGCTGATGTTGAAGATTCTGACGCAAGCACAAGCGACACTTCCGCTGAGCCAAGCGACACTTTAGCCAACGAACCAGAAAATTCTCTGTCGCAAGAAAAAGCGACAAATGAAACAAAATAAAATTCTTTATGAGGAAAAAAAATGGCAAAACAATCATTTGCACAAAAATTTAAATCACTTTTTAGTTTTTTCAAATCGGCTCCAAAAGAATATTTTGAAGAATTAACTGACGCTCTTATTGAAGGCGACATTGGTGCAAAAAATGCAGTTGAAATTGTTGATGAACTTGAGGAAATCTGCAAAGAAAAAAAAATAAATGCTCAAGAAGAAATTTCGCTTGAATTAAAAAATCTTCTTTCAAAAATGGTTCACAAAGCTCAAATCCAAATCGACAAATCAAAAGTTAATGTTTTTATGGTTTTGGGCGTAAATGGCGTTGGAAAAACAACTTCTGTTGCAAAAATGGCAAAACTTTACGCAAATCAAGGAATAAATGTCATTATGGCGGCTTCTGATACTTTTAGAGCAGCGGCGGTTGACCAAATTGCTCTTCACGGCGAAAGACTTGCACTTCGCGTAGTAAAACATCAAATGGGAAGTGATCCAAGTGCTGTGGTTTTTGATGCTTGCGAGGCTTTAAAGGCAAGTGGCGGCGGACTTGTTCTTGCAGATACTGCCGGTCGCCTTCACAACAAAGAAAATCTTGTAAATGAACTTAAAAAAATCGACAGAATTGCAAAATCCAAAGCGGACGAAAATTCTTATCACAAAATTCTTGTAATTGATTCAACAACAGGACAAAATGCTGTTCGTCAAGCAGAAGTTTTTAACGAAGCCGTTGGAATTGATGCAATAGTTCTTACAAAATATGATTCAACTGCAAAAGGTGGCTGTTTAATTTCGATTGGAAAAGAATTAAATATTCCGATTTTGTATGTTTGTGATGGCGAAAAATACGAAAATATTCGCGAATTTGACAGCGAAACTTATTTGAACGAATTTTTAGGTTTGAAATAAAATTTGGAATAAAAATAAAAAATGAATATCGCAAGTGCAATTTTGTCATTTTACTTGTTGTTGCCTGTAATTTATCCTCGTCAGCAAAAACTTTTGAATCTCGCAAAGCCAAATCCTAACGAAAAGCAAAATTTTTTGTTGCGACAAGAACTTGTAGAATTTTTGCAAAACAATAAATATTTTGAGTTAAATTCTCAAAATCAGCAAAACGCATTTTTTAGCGAAGAAAATTCATTTTTTAGCGAAGAAAACGCTTCTCTTAACGCAGAAAATCCCGAACTTTCAGAAAATCAAGAATTAGAAAGTCAAAATATTTTAATCGATTCTTTAAATAAAATTCGGCTTTTTGAATTTGGCGAAGAAAAATTAGAATTAAGTTCAAAAAATTCACAAAAATCACTTGTAAGCGTAAATTCTCAAACTTTTATATTAAATTCTTATGATGAAAATTCGCTTTTAACTGAAACTGTTGAATGGAAAAATGCTCAAAATAGCGAAGATTCTGTAATGCTAAAAAAAACTTCATTTTCTTATGAAAAAGGTTTTGACGCTGACGGAAAATCAATCATAAAATCAAGCAAAAAAACTGTTCAAGATTTTCAAGAAAAAACTTTAAGCGTAACTCTTTATAACGAAGATTTGCTTCCAATCAGAAGTCAAAAATATTCAGTTGACGAAAATGGAAATCGCACAAGAATTCAAAGTTCTGCAATAGATTATGACGGCGAAAAACGAGTTGTTCAGTACAGAGAAATAAATTATTATAAAGCGGACAATTTTATAGATGCAATTTCGCGTTTGTCAAAAAAATATGTTTATAAATATTCTGCCGAAATTGAAAATCCTGATTTTGAATATTATGAAAATAATGTTCTTAGATTAAAAACTCAATATTTAAATGAGCAAGATTATATTGAAACTGCATTTTTTGATAATGATATAAAAGTTGAATCGCGTTACGAAAATAATGTAAAAATTTCAACTAAGATTATAAATTTGGAGAATAATTCTCAAGATGAAAAATAATTTTCGTTGGATATATTTTGTTTCAAAAAGGATTAGCAAAGTTGATCGCAAAGGAAGAACCGCTGTGAGTTCTAAACTTGCATCTTTGGGCGTTTGCTTTGGCGTTATGGCTCTAATTATTGTAATGAGCGTTATGAACGGTTTTCAGCGAAGTTTTATTGACGCAATTATGGAAATTAGTTCTTATCACGTGCGAGTTAGCGGTTTAGAAGAAAATCAATTTGCTGAATTTGACGATTTTTGTAAAAATCAGAAATTTGTAAGAAATTTTACTGCGTTTTATGAAGCACAAGGACTTATGACTGACACAAAAACTTTAAACGAACAAAGTCCAGTTTTGGTTCGA
>CAZLXK010000104.1:0-3980 GCA_964563305.1 uncultured Treponema sp. | reverse complement strand
AGTTCCTCAAAATATTTGTGATGATGAAAGTTTCAAAAAAGAATTAAATGTTTTTGCAGGAAGTTTTGACTTGTCAGAAGAAAATTCAATAATCATCGGAAATACTATTGCACGAAATTTGGGCGTTCGTGTTGGACAAAAAGTAAATATTGCAGCTTTAAGCGGATCTTCTGATGTTTCTTTGCTTTCTCAAAATCGAATTTTTACTGTAAAAGGAATTTTTTATTCTGGTTACGCTGACATAAATTCTTCTTACGTTTTTATAAATCTTGATGAAGCAAAAAAATATTTTGGTCAAGGTTCAGAGCGAATTTATGGCATAAAATTTAATCATTCAAGGCAAGACTCAATTTTTGAAAATTTCGTAAAAAATCAGTTTCCAAATGCAAATTGTGTAAGTTTTCGCGAATTTAACAAAAGTTTTTTTGGAGCACTTCGAATGGAAAAAAATATACTTTTTCTTGTTGTACTTTTGATTTTTGTTGTGGTTTCAGTAAATATTTACAACGGAATGAAAAAGTTAGTTTTTGAGCGAAAAACTGAAATTGCAGTTTTAAAATCTTTTGGAGCGACAAATTCTGAAATTCAAAATGTTTTTATAGTTCAAGGATTTTTAACAGGAGCGTCTGGTGCAATTCCCGGCCTTTTGCTTGGACTTTTTTTTAGCGTAAATATGGATTTTGTTTTTAATTTAATGTCAAAAATTCAATATTATTCGCAAGTTGTGTTCACTTACATTTTTAATCCAGCGAATATTTATTACGTTCGTGAAAATCCAATGTTTGCAACTTACGCAAGAATTCCTGCAAAAATATTTCCTCAAGAAGTAATTATAATTTTTATTTTTGGAATTTTGTCAGCACTAATTGCGTCGGCGATTGCAAGTCGTGATGTTTTAAAAATGTCTGTTATTGAGGTTCTTAGAGATGAATAATTTAAATGATGATAAAAATCTTGAACAAAAAATCGAAAAAAATCTTGAAAAAAATAAAGAATTTATTGTGGAAATTCGCGATTTAGAAAAAATTTATTCTTCTAAAAACGAAAATCTTAAAATCTTAAAAAAACTTAATATGAAAGTCGAAAAAGCGTCAAAATGTGTAATTGTTGGACAAAGCGGTTCCGGAAAATCAACTTTGCTTCATATTATTGCAGCTTTAGACAATCCAAGTTCTGGAGAAGTTTTTATTGAAGGAAAAAATTTAAGTTTGCTGAACGAAAGTCAACTTACAGAGTTTCGCCAAAAAACTTTAGGTTTGATTTTTCAGTTTCATTATTTGCTTCCTGATTTTACTGCACTAGAAAATGTTTTTTTGCCTTCGTATATGATTGGAACAAATAAAAAAATTGCTCTTGAAAAAGCGGAAAATCTTTTGGTGGAAGTTGGACTAAAAGACAGATTAAATCATTTGCCTTCTGAACTTTCTGGCGGTGAGCGACAAAGAGTTGCAGTTGCTAGAAGTTTAATCAATAATCCAGATTTAATTCTTGCCGATGAGCCAACTGGAAACTTAGATCCAGAAAATTCAGTTTTAATTGGCGATTTACTTTTTAGCATGGCAGATAAATATAACAAAACTTTAATTATGGTAACTCACGATATGAAACTTGCTCAAAAGGGAAGTGTAAAATATTTTCTTGAAAATGGAATTTTAATATGAATTTAAAAGCGAGTTTTCTGTATGCAAAAAAAATCATTTTTCCCAAAAAATCAAATGTTTCGCGAGGAACAAAATCTTTATTTGGAGCGATGATTTGCATTGGAATAAGTTTGATTCCGCTTGTTGCAATTTTAACTGTTAGCGAAGGAATGATTGACGGAATTACAAAAAGAATGATTGAACTTTCAAGTCACGATCTTCAAATCGTCGTAGAAAATTCTGCTTGGAAAAATTCATCTTATCAAGAAATCGAAAATTTTGCTAAAAAAACTCAAGAAATTGCAGAAGTTAAAAAATTTTATCCAGAAATTTCATGTTCAGCACTTGTTTCTGGAAAAAATTACAGAAGCGGTGCTTATGTTCGAGGAATAGAAAAAAATCTTTTTCAAAGCGATAAAGGTTTTAATGAATATTTTGAATTTATTGCGGGCGAAAAAACTTTAGAAAATCAAAATGATGCAATAATCGGAAAGCATTTAAGCGAAGTTTTAAACTTAAAAGTTGGCGATACGTTTAGAATTATCACAATAAATCGTGTTGGAAAAACTGCGGTTCCAAAATTGAGTTCTTTTGTTATAAAAGGAATTGTTACATCAGGATATCAAGAACTTGATGCTTTGTGGATTTTTATTCCGATTGAAAGTGCTTATAAAAATTTGGCTTTAAACTCTTGTCAATTTACAATTGGACTTTCCACAGATTTTACTTTTGATAATCAGAAACTTTTTAAGCTTCAAAATGATGTTCAAAACTTTTTATATTCAGAAGAATTTTTTGAAAATTCTTACGTAATTCGCTGGGACGAAGCAAATCGTTCTCAATTTGAAAATTTTTCATCAACAAAGGCACTTTTATTGTTGATTGTTTTGATTATTCTTTTGGCGGCGAGCATAAATATAAGTTCTGGCATTGTAATGTTGGTTATGGAACGAAAAAAAGAAATTGCAATCTTAAAAAGTACGGGTGCGAGTTCTTTTGGAATAAGTTTTGCTTTTTTAATTGCTGGAACTTCTTGCGGACTTGGAGGACTTTTGTTTGGACTTCCGATTGGACTTTTTGTTTCTGTGAATGTGAATGAAATTATAAAATTTTTTGAAAATGTAGCGAATTTTTTTGTGAATATTTTTAATATTTTGTTTTACTCAAAAAATTCTGTAAGTTTAACGGCTGCGAATGTTCACATTTTGAATCCAGATTATTATTTGCAGAAAATTCCTATAAATATTCCAATTCAAAAACTTATTTTAATGAGCATTTTTACGCTTGTTTTGTCGATGATTATGGCGTTAATTCCTTCAATCAAAGCTGGAAAAGAAAAACCTATTAACACTTTGCGGAAACTCTAAACTGTGCTAAATTAAAAGGTGAAGAGTAGATTTTCAAAACTTTTCTAACTTTAAAATCTTCTTAGTTGACACAAAATCAAAATTTGCTGAATTTAAAAAAATTTAATAATTTAAAAGATGAAATAATTTTTTGCAAATTAACAAGAGGTGGAAAAATGCTTTGTGACTTTTGTAAAAAAAATGAAGCGACAATTTATTTGGAACAATTAAACGCTCAAGGTCAAAAAAAGAAAATAAATATTTGTACAGAATGTGCTATAGAAAGAGGAATTGGGCCAGATCCTCGAAGTTTAGAAAGTTCTGTTGTTAATCTTTTTAATGAATTATCAGAAACTGCAAAAAAACTCGCTGAAATAAATAATCGGCTTTGTCCAGTTTGCGGACGAAAACTTGGAGAAATAAAACGAACAGGAAAAGTTGGTTGCCCAGAATGTTATGCAGTTTTTAAAAATGAAATACGTTTTTTCCTCAACAAAAATGGTGCTAAAGAATTGTATAAAGGAACTATGCCAGCTCGCCTTTCTTCATTTCATTCAGTTTTAACCGACAGAATCGCTTTGCAAAACAAATTAAATTTTGCTGTTGAACACGAAGATTATGAAAAAGCGGCAATGTATCGAGATTACCTAAAAGCTCTTGAAAAAAATCCAATTTCATCTGGCGAAAGTTTTTCTAGCGAGGAATCTTAATGAAAAAAAAAACAGAAGAATCTCTAAATAATCCTTGGTATTTAATTCCGGGAAAAGATCAAGATGTTGTTGTTTCAACTAGAATGCGTCTTGCTCGAAACTTGGCAAATTTTCAGTTTACGCCGCAACTTCAACCTTTAGAAGCTCAAAGAATTCTTTCTATTGTGATTGATGCTTTTAATAAAATCGAAAATGGCGATCAATATCAGTCGGTTTTGGTTGAAAATATGGACAAAACTAGCATCAAAATTATGGAAGAACGTGGAATTTTAGATTCAGAAAAT
>CAZLXK010000103.1:0-8601 GCA_964563305.1 uncultured Treponema sp. | reverse complement strand
CAATTCAGGAGCTAACGGAACAGACAATGGGGGGGGCAGACTGAACTTACTCCGAGCATTGTTTTAGACCAAACAAGCGTTACCTTAGATGACGCAATTCCACTCGTTTCTACAGCACAAGTTAAAGCGACAGTTTCTAATGCTGACGGAGCGACGGTTAAATGGTCTTATGATGAAAATTCAGCTTATTCTGTAAGCGAAGATTCAAATTCTTACGCAACAATTACAGCACTTTTAGGCGGAAGCGGAAAACTTACTGCGAGAATTGTTGTAAACGAAAAAGCGTACAAAGCTAGTGCAGACATAAATGTAAATCTTGCCACAGCGGCATCTTCAAATATCACCGTAACAGAAGATACAACTCAAACTCAAGAACATTCTTTTTATGTTACTTGGGCGGCACCTGAGGCAAGTGAAGGTTCTGGCGAAAATCTTACAGTTCAAAAATATATTGCTTCACTTTACAAAGTTGATAGCGAAAACGAAACTGAAAGTTTAATTGCTTTTACCATACTCGATTCTTCTACAACAGGAAAAACTTTTTCAACTACAACTGGAGAAGATTATTCAGTTGCAAATTATTCAATTGATTCAAGCACAACTTACAAAGTTAAACTTTATTGCATTTATTCAATTACAGATTCAAGCGGAACTTCAACAACAACTTATTCTATAAACGAAACTTTTGTAAAAACTTCTACTGACGATTCAAGTCCTGATCCTGTAGAAAACGCAATAATGGCACTTGCAGAAGATTCTTCTTCAATAACACTTTCTTGGAAAAACTCTACTGATTCTGATTTAACGACTTTCAAAATCACTCCATATATTAACGGCACAGCACAAGATGTAATTAGTCTTTCTAAGGCGGATTCTGCAACTAATGGAATTAACTTTACGGCTAGTGCAGAAAATACTTACACTTACAGTTTAACTTCTTCACAAACTTCTCAAACTTATAAATTTACAATTACCGCTTATGATGATGCTGGAAATCCAACTTCACTTGAAGGCGATGATAACGCAAAATATATAGTTAATTTTGAAACTTCTGATTCTGAAACTTCAATTACAGTTGCAGGTGACTCAAATCCTCCAGAAAAAGCGGGCGATCTTACAATCACAATTAAAAGCATTGCTGACTCAACTGTAACTTATGACGCAAGTTGGACAAATCCAAGTGATTCTGATGGTGCCAAAATTTTGATTAACGGCACGGCGGTGAGCGGAACTTCTGTTCAAGCTGCTACAGTTTCGCTTTCTGATATTTCTAGCGGATTTACAGTTAGTTCTGTGGATACGGCTGGAAATGAAAACACAATTACGGTGCCTGCGGAATTATTTAAGAATGTGGCATTAAACTCTAGCGTAACAGATGAAGCACATTTTTCTAAAGCACTTTTAATTTCTGGCATTTCAATCGATTCTTCAAGTAGCGAAAGCACAGATTATTCAACTGTTTATTCAGTTTCTGCAATAAAATCTGATGATACTGAAAAAACTATTGTTTCTACAGCATATGTTTCTAGCGGAAAAGCGGTTCTTAGAGGACTTGATTGCGACACAAAATATTCTTTAGTTGCAGGAGCGACTTACACTTCTAGCGATTACACAGTTAGTTTTATAGATACAGATTCTGACGCGATTGCTTGTTCGAATGTGGCAAAACTTGATGTTGCTGAAATCCGCCAAAATTGGAAAAAGCCACTCGTAGTTCCGTATTTAACTTCTAGCGTTACTCGAACAAATGTTATTGGCGTAGGCTCTTATCAGGATTCAACTTATAACTATCAAGAAAGCGATATGACTTACACAAGATGGCTTATTGAACCTAGTTTTACAAATCCTACAGCAACTGACGAATACAGTTTTGAAGCGGCACAAATTACAAGCGAAGGTTTTGTTGCAAGTGGTTACTTTATGTATCTTGATGTTAAAGGCGAAACTTCTTGGTCTTCTTCTGATAAAGCAATTAGTTCTTGGAACTTAAGTTCTGATGCAGATACTTCAAAAGCACTTCGTTTTGCTTTACTTAGTTCAATGGACGATGATAAAAAAACAGAAGCGTCATTTAAAGAAGGAGAGTCAATATTTAGTGGCGACACATCTTATGGAACTTGGAAAGTATTAAAAATCACTTATAACGACATTGACTATGGAATTTTTGTAAATAACTTTAATATGTTTGCAACAAGTTCTATAACAGCATCTGATGGCGACTACAACTTAGCTGTAAAATTAACCGAATACACAGGAACTTCAAGCGATGTAGAGCAAGAGACCCCAAGTGAAGCAACAATTTCTTCTATTACAAACACAAGTGCAGTAATTTCTTGGACAGATCCTTCAAACGCAAGTCTTTCTTCTATAACTGTTACTGTTGCTGATTCTTCTGGCAACACAGTGGCAACTGGCACAGTTGATGTGGGCACTCAAACTTATAATATTTCAGGTTTAACAAAGGGCACGACTTACACAGTAACGCTTACTGCAACAAATATTTTTGGAACTCAAGCTCTTTCAAGTTCAAAAGAGTTTACAACTTCTTCTATGGAAGCGGTTTCTGACATTGTGATTGATATGTTTAGTGGCACAGTTTCTTGGGCAATTCCAAGCGATGACGATGACTTTACAAAAGTTACGGTTAAAGTTGGAGACAGCGACGCTGTAACAGTAAATAAATCTGACGATACAAATACTCAAGCGACAGTTTCAGGACTTGTGGCTGGAGCAACAGTTACTGTAACAACCTACGCTACAGTTGATAGCGAAGAGAAATCTCTTGAAACAGTAATTACTTTGCCTTCAAGCGACAGTTTTGCAAGTGCTTCAAGTGCTACGGTAGAAAATCATCTTTCTGGTTACAAAGTTACAGGTTTAACTTTGCCTTCAAGTTCAAGTTCTAATGCAACTTACGCTGTAGCAGCTCTTGAAGACGGCGAAATAGTTTCAAGTTCAGCATATTTTACAAGCGAAACTTCTACATTCTTACTTAGCGGATTAACTGCGGGCAAAACTTACACAGTTGTTGCAAGTACAAAAATTACTGGCGATGACTACACAGTAATTTACACAGAAAGCACTGGCACAACTTCAAGCGTGGCAGCAAAAACTGTAGTTTGGGAACTTCACAGTCCATGGCAAGGAAACGGAGTTATTACTCCTTATATGACTTCAAGCAAAACTTATCAAAACGTAGTTCAAGCAGGCTACACTGACACAAATTTTTCTAACATTGAAAACTTTACTTACAACGCTTGGATTGTTCAGCCGGCACTTAACGGCGACGAAGATTCGTTTAGCCTTGAAGCAACGGTTGCTAACACTGGAGCAAGTAGCGGTTATTATATGACGAGCGGTGTTTATACTAAATATACTGCTCGAGACTGGAATATAACCGGTAAAGCAAGCAGTTGGAACTTTAGTTATAGTTATAGTTATTATGCTTGGGTAACAAATGATTTTGATGATGAAGATACTGATTTAATGTCATTTAAGCGAGTAAGCAACAGCAATTATTCAAGTACAGAAGATCTTGATTCTCTAGCGGCAACTGGTTGGTATTACATCACACTTGATAAAGATTCTAGTTACATACTTTGGGGAACTTGCTCAAATATGGTTTTTGTAAACGTAAGTAGCCCAAGTACTCAAGAATATGCATTCTACACAGTAGAACACACATTTGACGGCACAAGTTCAGCACCTTCTACAGTTGAATATACAACAGAAAAAACTTCTACAAGTGCAAGCATTACGTTTACGATTGCGGATTCAGATATTGCAAGTTACAAAGTTTCTACAACTGGCACAACTTCTTCGGGCGAAAGTATTGATGATGTAGAAGAATCAAGCAATTTAGGACTTATGGGAAGCCACACAGTTTCTTACACTGGACTTTCTCGCAACACAGCTTACACATTTACAATTACAGTTACGAATTCAAGCGGTAATTCTACAGACACAACAGTTAGTATTACAACCGACAATTCTTACGCTCCAACAAATGTAACGGTTGCGGCTCTCTACACAGAAGAACTTTATGTTACTTGGGAAGATGATTCTGACGCAACTGACGCAACTTACACTGTAAAAGTTTATGAAGGTGATTCTAGTTCTGACATTACAGAAAGTTCAACAGTAGTTGCAAGTGTTGCTGATATTGCAAGCGGAACTGAGTACGCTTTAATTCGCGACCTTACAGTTGGAACTTCTTACGTAGCACAAGTTACAGCAACTTACAATTCTACGGATTACACAGCAAGTTCTTCTAATTCAGCAACAGTGGTTAAGGTAACGGCAACAACAATTAAAAATCATTCTACAAGTGCTTATATAATTCCTAATACAGAAGGAGCCGTTTACTGCTTAAGTTCAAGTGCTGCAAACGAAAGCTATTCTGCTACTTGGATTATTCATTCAGCATTAGATAAAACTTTAACTTATACATATTCTGGCGGAAATGACACAGTAACAGGAACTGTAAACACATTTAGTCTTGAAGCAACTGATGCAAGTGGAAACGGAACTGGAAAATATTTGTATATAACTAATTTATCTACATCAAATACAAGTGCCACAGACGGAACTGCAACTCTTGTAGATGAATCATCAATTACAAGTTCTGAAGATTATGATGCAACAAAAGCAAGTTTCTTTGAAGCATATTCTTCTTGGTCTAATTCAGATGGTTCTAATAATAGTTCTTCTATGGGCTATTATATTTCTATTAGATCGACTTATAGTGACGGTGGATTTATGCTTGGTAATGATACGGCAGGAAATGTCCTTAAGTATCGCTATTCATTGAATGCTGCTGGAGTTAGTAACTGGCATTGGTATCTTGATAAATCAACCACAACTTCAGAATAAAAAATAAAAACTTAAATTTTAGTGCTTGGCTAAGTTTTTTTGACTAAGCACTTATTTTACTAAGTGTGTGAAAACGTTTTCGGTAGACATTCTGTCTATTATGAGAATTTGCTTTACTTAATACAGTCATATTGAGCGATAGCGAAATATCTATGTTTTGTTCTTGTGAAGCATTTGGCACTTGTGCTAAGCGGTGCTTTGTTGCAGTGACAGATTATTCGCTACGCTCAGAATGACGTGCTTTTGCGGCACAACTGGCGGTTTGCTTCGAGAACTGTTGCTTGTGACATCAGCGAGGATCTAGCCCCGATTGTAGCGATTGCCGAAGGCAAGTGCAAAGCACCGAAGCGAATGCGTAGTCGCGAAAAGCGGGAAAAGTTTGGGGCGGGTTCTTAGCACAAGAGATTTTCGCTGTGAAAGGAATGTGTGCTCAAAAAAGGGAACAAGTGGTTTCGAGTGCTTCGACTTTGCTCAGTAACCAAGGCTCAACCACCGTGACATATCAAAAAAAGGAAGGTTTATGAAAAAAAAGGTTTGGCTTTTTCTTGCATTTTCATTTTTTGCAGTTTTGCTGTTTTTTATGGCACTTGGCTGTTCTACTATGAATAATGGCGAGGAAAATTTAACAATTTCAAATTACGGCTACGTTAACGGAAACAAAAGCATTGTTGCGACAGGAATTCGCACGGTTGACACTAACGGCGACGATGTTTTTGGAAGTGGCGGCTGTATTTTGCAAGAAGGAAAGTATTTTTATTGGTACGGCGAGCATCGCTTTTCTGACTACAGATTTAAGGGCGTTTCTTGTTATCGTTCTACAGATTTAGTTAACTGGGAAAATCGTGGCGACATTGTAACTTGGCAAGATGCGGAAATTCTTTCGAGTGCCGAGCAAACTGTTATTGTAGAGCGTCCAAAGGTTGTTAAAAATCCGAATAACGGCAAATACGTTATGTGGGGGCACTTAGATTATAACAACTACGGTTTAGCGGCGGTTGTGGTTTGTCAGGGAAATTCTCCAGATAATAATGACGGTTCGTGGGAATATGTTGATTGGTTTAGACCTTTTGACGGTCAAAAATGGAATGTCCACGATGACGGTAGCGTTTCTCCTTACGATGAAGACGGAATGAATAACACTCAGCCTTACGGTTTTATGAGTCGAGATTGTACGCTTTTTGTTGATGATGACGGTAAAGGTTATTTTGCTTCGAGTTACAATGAAAACGCTTACATGCATATTTATCGCTTAACTGACGATTTTTTGCATATTGATGAATCTTATTGGCCAGCGGATAACGTTTTAGGTACAAGTTCTCGCGAAGCTCCGTGTTTGTTTAAAGAAGGCGACGTTTATTATATGGTTTCTTCTGGAACTGCCGGTTGGACAAGTACAGTTACTACAATTCAGTACGCTTACAATTTGCAAGGTCCTTGGAGTAGCACTGTAACTATTGGCGACACAACTTGGGCGGGTCAACTTACCGAAAGCGACAGAAGTCAGCCAGCGTACGTATTAAAACTTGAAGCAACTGACGGTTCGGGCGACCACGATTGGCTTTACATGGGCGACCGTTGGGGACCAGCGTTTGGTGGTTCTTCTCCTTACGACAGTCAATATGTTTGGTGCAAGTTGAATCTTAATTTGGGTTCATCTTATATGTATTTTAGCGACGCTTTGGAAATCGACATTGAGCATGGAACAATTTCATCTCCTACATATTATCAACTTGAATCTCGTGGCGGCGGATATCTTCAAAATCCTACAACATCTTTTGCAGGTCAAAATTTAGTTTATTCAAGTTCAATCAGCAACACTTATAAATCACACTGGCGACTTTTGCCTGTAGGCGACGCTTATATGATTATAAATCGCTGGAGCGGAATGGTTTTGTCTAGCACAGATGATGCTTTTAATTCTGATTTGATTGTTACAACTCGAAATATTTCAGACAGCAAGCAGTTGTGGTATTTGGACGATTGGTCAAAGCCTTATTACAAACTTCGCAACGCTTATTCTGGACTTTATTGCACTGGAAGCAATCCTTTAACTTCGACTGTGGCACAAACTTCTTGGGCTTACAGAAATCCTTATTGGACGGCAGACAGCGTTATTGAAGCGGCGGATAAAAACACTCGCATAAATTATATGGCGTGGCAAGTGATTGCAAATTAGGAGATGCGAGATGAAAAGTTTATTGAAAAAAATAAAGTTGTGGTTTCGACGTGGCTCAACCAGCATTTGCGGCACTTTGCAAACTGGCGGTTTTTCGCGTGCAGCGACACTTACTTTGCAAACTGGCGGTTTGCTTTGCGGACTGGCACTTTGCTTTGCAAGTTTAAGTTTAACGTCTTGCACTAACACTTTATCGCAAGAAATTAAAGTTCAGCCAAGCGTTTGGTCACAAGGAAGTGTAGAAACTCCAGTTTACTTAATGGCGTCGATTGGATATGACTCATCAACAGAAAGCAACAATAAAACAATCAGCAACAACAATTTACACTTAGCATATTCTACCGATGGGCTCACATTTACAGCGCTAAATTCAAATAACTCAGTTTTTACTTGCGGAATTGGAAGTGAGCACATTCGAGATCCTTATATTTTTAGACTTAACGACGGAACTTTTGTTTTGCTCGCAGCGGATTTTACTCAAGCGGGAAATTATTGGGATTTAGGTTCACGTTCAGACTTAAATTATTACAGTCATCCAAGCAACAAAATTTATGTTTCGTTTTCAGAAGATTTAATTACTTGGACTGGCGGTCATCTTTTGCAACTTACAAATGGTTCTGGCACAAGCGGCGCAACTCGGCATTGTTGGTCGCCAAGAGCAGTTTATAACGAAGAAGACAAATGCTACGACATTTATTGGGTGGGCGACAATTATTCAGGCGACAATTTAGTTTATTTAACTCAAACTTACGATTTTTTAAGCGTAAAATCTTTAAGCGACAACGTAATTTATAATCCAGCATATTCAGTTACTTGGGCAACAATCGTAAAAGATTCTGGCAAATATTATCTTTTTGCTCGCGACGAAAGCGTAGTTTTTGGCACAAGCAAGGGTGGCGATATTCAAATGGCAAGTTCAACAAAGTGGGGCAGAACTTTTTACAGAACGTCAAAATATTATATAAATCGACTTTCTGACCAAGATTCTCCAATTTTAGTTCAATATCCTTGTGTTTATAAACTTAGTGATTCTCGCTGGGTTTTACTTGTAAACCAAACAAATTCTTTAGGAACTTTTAACACTTTTGTTACAGAAGATATTTCAAATCCAGAAAGTTGGGTTAGTGCAAGCGATTCTTCTTTAAGTTTTAGTTTTCCAAGCGTTTGTGATGTTTCGATTACAAAAATCACGCAAGAAGAACTTAGCACTTTGCAAGAAGCATTTTAATTGGAGTTTTTTATGATAAATAATCACATTAAACAGAAAACTTGTCATGCTGAACTTGTTAGTCTTCGGCGGCTACGTATAGCATCTGTAAATAAACAGATTCCGAATCGAGTTCGGAATGACATAAAAATTATATTTTGCATTGCACTTTCGTTTTTACTTTTTGGATTTTTATCTTGCGACACAAACGTTTCTTCAAAAATCGGCGTAATTGGTGCAAGTAGTTCAATAAGCGACGTTCAAAATGTAAACGGAGATGTTTGGCTCGACACTGACGGAAATGCAATTCAAACTCACGACGGAATGCTTTATTATCAAGGAAAAT
>CAZLXK010000102.1:0-8650 GCA_964563305.1 uncultured Treponema sp. | reverse complement strand
TTGTAGCGATTGCCGTAAGGCAAGTGCGAAGCACCGAAGCGAAAGCGTAGTCGCGGAAAGCGGGTTTTGTTTGAGATAAAGTCTTAGCATAAGAAAGTCCTTAAAACTGCAATTATTGCCAGTTTGTTCTTGTAATTGTCACTAGATTGCCACGTTGCTTTTCTTCTCGCAATGACGTGCTAAGTGTTAAATAAAAAAATATGCTCCAAAATCCCAAATAAAACAAAAAGATGACGACAAGGAGCTTGCCTTAAAACTGCAAAGATACAGAGAATTTTCTAAGCAAATTCTTGAAACCGACAAGTCGTTGGACATCAGACTAGATAATTGCTAAGTTTTGTATTAAAATGCGAATATGAGTGAATTACAAAATGATGTAAAAAATGATGACTCTAAAAAAGAAGATGACGAAATTAGTTTGATTGATTTACTTGCAGTTTTGTTGCACAGAAAATGGCTTGTAATTGGAATGACACTTGGTGTAGCCGTTTTTGCACTTGTTTTTTCTATAATTTCACTTGTTTTGCCTCCAGATAAATCTTTTTTGCCAAATCAATATACGCCACAAGCACAAATGCTTATAAATAATGATGATTCTTCTTCATCGTCGCTAGGAAATCTTTCAAGTTTAGCTTCAATGGCGGGAGTAAATTTAGGAAGCTCTGGAGGAATTTCTTACAGCGAACTTGCAAAATATTTAGTCAATTCAAACACAGTTCAAGATTCTGTAATCGAAAAATTTAATTTTATTGAAGAATGGGAAATCAAAAAATCACCTAAAGCATCTAGCCGAAAACAACTTTCTAAAAAATTAAAAAGTGATTTTGATGAAGATTCTGGCGTTTTTACCGTAAGTTTTACAGATATTGACGCAAAACTTGGGCAAGAAGTTGTAAATTATGTTGTGGAACTTTTGGAAAAGCGTTTTAAGGAATTGGGCGTGGACAAAAATGAACTTCAAAAAACAAATCTCGAAGAAAACATCAACAATACTTATAATCAAATTGTAATTTTACAAAAACAAATTCAAGATATTGAAAAATCAGTAAATAATGTTTATTCGCCTTACAACGCACCTTCAATTGTAATGGACACAACTTTGATTAAAATGGAACTTTCTGTTCAAGAAGAAGTTTATAAGCAACTTAAAGCTCAATATGAAAGTTTAAAAGTTACAATGGCGAGCGAACAGCCAATTTTTCAGATTTTGGAATATGCTGAAATTCCTGACCAAAAATCAAAACCTAGTCGCGGAAAACTTTGCATTATTATAACTTTTGCAGCCTTTTTTATTTCAGTTTTTATTGCTTTCTTGCTAAATGCAATTTCAAATATCAAAAAAGACCCAGAAGCAATGAAAAAATTAACCGGGAAAAAGTGAAGGCGGTCATTCTGAGCATAACGAAGAATCTGTTAATAACAGACTCGGGCATTGAGTAGCGTAGAAATGACAACAATAGTAAATGTTGTGGTTTCGACAGGTTCAACCACCAGAATCTTAGGAAAATAAACTATGAACAAAAAATATGTTATTCCCGTACTTGATGCGGGAATTTGTATAAAGAAATGTAAGTTTTCAACGATTATCGTGTCAAGCCCGATGATGACAGTAAAACTTAGGAAAATAAATTTATGAAAAAGAAAATATTATTACTTTTAATCGTACTTTTTGCTCAAGTTTCAGTTTTTGCACAATTTTTAGATGCTTCGTCTTATACAAGTCAAATTTCTTCATCATTATTATCATCATCATTAAACTCTTTGCAAACTGATGTTTCTTCGCAAAATTCTTTAAAAGCGTCAGAATTTACGGCTTCAGTTCAAGTGGCAATGTCAAACGCAGATTATATGGTAACTGCTGGCGACGTTTATTCTTTAACTTACGCTGCAAACAATACGCCAATTTCATATACAATCGCAGTTGATTCAACTTATCGCATTAGAGTTTCAAATTTGGCAGTTTTAGATGCAAAAGGAAAATCATATTTAACGCTAAAAAGGCAAGTTGAAGAAATTGTACAAAAAAATTATCCGTTAAGTGGCGTTCAATTTGTTTTATTAACTCCGGCTACGTACAAAGTTACAGTAAAAGGCGAAGTTTTAGAAACTACAGAATGTTCGGTTTGGGCTTTAACGCGACTTTCTGATGTAATTAAAGATTTAACCACAGATTTATCTTCGTTTAGAAACGTAAATGTAACTTCTTCTGACAATCAAACAAAAATTTATGATTTATTTAAAGCTCAGCGCGATGGAGATTTAAGTCAAAATCCTTATTTGCGTCCGGGCGATGTTGTTACGGTTAAAAAAGTAAATCGACAAGTTTTTATAGAAGGCTCTGTTAATCGTCCTGGAACTTATGAACTTTTGCTTGGCGAAAATTTGAAAGAACTTATTGATTATTATGCAGACGGATTTACTTATTATGCTGACCGTTCGAAAATGGAACTTTGTCGTCAAGATTTAGAAAATGATGTTGCTGGCAAAAAAATATATCTTAGCGAGCAAAACTATAAAGATAATTTTGGACTTATTAGTTTTGATAGAATTACGGTTTTTGATTCAAATGATTTACTTCCGGTTGTTTTTGTTGAAGGTGCGGTAAATTTTGTTAGCGAAATTCAAGATAATTTAGGAATTACTTATTCTGCTCAGCGAGTTACAAGTTCTACTGCTTCGAGTTCTTTAACTGCAAATAATAGACTTGCAATGCGATTTAACGAAGGCGAAGATTATGCGTTTTTTGTTAGACGAAATAAAAATATTTTTACAAATGTTTCTGATTTAGAAAATGCTTATATAATTCGCGGTTCTGAGCAGATTCCTGTAAATCTTACAAAAATGATTTATGATTCTTCTTATAAAAGTCAAATTTCGATGCAATATAATGACACGCTTTTAGTTCCTTTTAAGCAATTTTTTGTTTCAGTTTCTGGTGCGGTTTATGCTCCAGGACGTTATCCTTACATTCCAGACAGAACTTGGGATTATTATGTAGGTCTTGCTGGAGGATTTTTAAAAGATAAAAATAGAAATGATGCTATAAAAATTACGGATTCAAGTGGCAAAGCATATTCTAAAGGTGATTATATTTTGCCTGAAATGACAATAGAAGCAGAATATAACAATGGACTTTACTATTTTAATCAATACGCTCCGGTTATAACAACAATTTTGTCGATGATTTCCACAACTGTGACTATAATTTTGTATGTAAACAACTTGAGTAAATGATAACTGTCGTGGTGATTTCGAGAACCTCAACCGCCATAAATTAAGGAAAATAAATTATGAAAAAGAAAATATCATTATTTTTAATCACATTTTTAAGCCTCTCGCTTAGTTTAGTGTTCGCTCAAAATAGTGGGGGGGGGGGCGACTGTTTCTGCAGAGAACACGCTTGACGCTTCGAGTTTTAGCGGTTCAGTTCAAGAAGCAATGTCTAATGCAGATTATATGGTAACTGCAGGAGATGTTTATTCTTTAACTTATGCAGCAAACGGAACTGCGGTTTCGTACACAATCGCAGTTGATTCAACTTACCGCATACGTGTTTCAAACCTTGCAGTTTTAGACGTAAGCGGCAAATCTTATCTAACAGTCAAAAAGCAAGTTGAAGAAATTGTGCAAAAAAATTATCCGTTAAGCGGAGTTCAATTTGTTTTATTAAATCCTGCCACATACAAAATCGTTATAAATGGCGAAGTTACAAGAACTACAGAACGTTCAATTTGGGCTTTAACGCGTTTATCATCAGTTATAAACGGAATTACAACTTCATATTCTTCACTTAGAGACATTACAGTTACAAGTTCTAACGGCAAAAAACAAATTTACGATTTATTTAAAGCTAATCGAAATGGCGACTTAAGTCAAAATCCTTATTTGCGACCAGGCGACGTTGTTACAATAAACAGAATGGAACGCAAAGTCACAATCTCAGGAAGTGTAGAGCGACCTGGAACATATGAGTTAATGAAAGGCGAAAACTTAAAGGAACTCATAGAATATTACGGCAACGGTTTTACTGAACTTGCGGATACTCGGCGAATTGAACTTACACGTTTACTTGAAACAAGCGAAGGCAGCGAATCCGGCGAAAAAATTTACTTAACGCAAGAAGATTTTGATTCAAATTATCCGCTTGAATGTTATGATGTAGTTACAGTTTATTCTTACACATCACTAAAACCTGTTATGTTTATGGAAGGTGCAATCCATGCAGGCGAAGGTGCAAGTCTTGAAACGTCAACCCGAAAAATCATTCAATTTGAAAACGGAACAGATTACGCTTATTTAATAAGAAATTACTCATCTCTTTTTAGTTCCGCAGTTGCTGACACAAAAAATGCTTACATAATTCGTGGAGATCAAAATATTCCGTTAAATTTAGACAATATTTTATATAATTCATCATACAACACGCAAATTTTAGTTCAGCCAAACGACATTTTAGTTGTTCCTTTTAGACAATATTTCGTTACAGTTGCAGGAAGCGTAAATTCTCCAGGCAGATTTCCTTACATTCCGGACAGAACTGCAGATTACTACATAGGACTTGCAGGCGGATTTAATAAAACGCAAAACTTTGGAGATGCAATGAGCATTGTTGATATAAATGGCAATAAACTAAAATCCACAGATGTAATCACGCCAGAAACAACAATCACTGCAAAAGCAAATAGTTTTACATATTATTTTACGCGATATTCAGGATTTTTAACCGTTTTAGCATCGTTAATCACAACAACAATTTCAGTAATCACTGTAATAAATTCAAAATAAGCGTTATAATTTTTAGGAGTTTTTTATGTTAAAGATGTTTATTTTCGTTGCAATAAGTTTTTTGATTTCGCTTGGTTTAATGCCAGCAATTATTGCTTTTTGCAAAAAACACAATGTTTATGATTATTCTGATGAACGAAAAATTCACACTGGAAAAATTCCGCGCTTAGGTGGACTTGGAATTGTTGTAGGATTTTTTGTTTCTACAATTTTATATTTGATTTTTACTGATGAAATAAATTTTTGGCAAACTTTTCCGCTTATAATTGCAGGAGCAATAATTTTTATCTTTGGTTTTATTGATGATTTAAAGAACTTAAAAGCGATTATTAAACTTTTTGCACAAATTCTTGTGGCTTTAATTGTGATTTTTGGTGGATTTCGATTTAAGCAAATTTTCGCTTGGATTTTACCACTTCCTGTAAGTTGCATTTTAACTTTTTGTTGGATTATTGGCGTTATAAATGCTTACAATTTAATTGACGGACTCGACGGTTTGTCTGGAACGCTTACTTTTACAACTGTCTTAACGCTCGGCATTTTATATTTTTCTATGGGAAGTTTTGAAAGTGGCGTGTGTTTTTGTCTTGCTGCTTCGATTTTAGGATTTTTATGCTTTAACTGGCCACCAGCGAAAATTTTTATGGGCGATTCTGGAAGTCAGTTTTTAGGATTTATGATTTCAATTTTGCCACTTTATCCGATTGAACCAAGTAATTATTCATTTGAATTTAATAAGTTTTTTATGATGATTGTTTTAACAAGTTTTCCAGTTTTTGATACAATCGCTGCAATTTGGAGACGAACACGCGAACATCGTTCAATTATGTCGCCAGATGCTTCTCATTTACATCACAAACTTTTGCATTTAGGATTTTCTAAAAAAGCAACTTTAATTTTAGTTTTAGTTTTCCAGATTTTACTTTGCGGAACTGTAATTCTTTCATATTTTATGAGCAAAACAAGTCTCACTGACGGCGTAATTTTACTTTCTGTTGCTTTAGTTTTTATGATTGTTTTCTTTGCGATTATTCATTACACAAACAGAGCCGTACTTAAAAAAAAGAAATTAGAATCTTCTCCTGATTACAAAAATAATGCGGGGGGGGGCACTGAATTTTATTACTAAAATAAAAAATCTTTTTTCTAAACGCAAATAATTAGAAAAAGTACGGTGATTGAACAAGGTCGAAACTACAAGTTTGTTTATTGTTTTCACTTTACTTGTTATTGAGAGGCTTTAGTCGAAGCAATCTACTGACGGTTTATTATCTAAGTGAAAATAGATTGCCACAACGAACTAAAGTTTATCTCGCAATGTCGTATCGATCTCCTGTCGATTACAAGAATTTTCGCTTCGCAAAAATTTTCAAAATCTTCTGTGTTTTATTTCGACATCCTCTGATTTATTGGTACAAGCAATGATTTTTATTTTTTTACATCAGATTTATTTTCTACAATGCTAATATCAAAATGTTCATAAGGAATTTCAATTCCATCTTCATCACAAACTTTTATAATATTTGTATAAACTTGATTTTTGACTTTTGTTAAATCAGAACTATTAAACCAAACCGCAAGTTTTATAATCATTCCGGAATCAAAACCATCATAAAAAACTGCTGGAGCAGGATCTTTTAAAATATTAGGACAGCGTTCTGGAATTTTAGAAATTGATTCTAAAGCTTTGTCCATATCAGAATCATAACTTATAGGAATTTCAAAAACAAATCTTCGTGTTGAAAAATGACTAAAATTCATAAGATTATTGTTAATTATTGAACTATTTGGAATACGAATTAATTGATTATCAAGTGTGTGAACTTTTACGCTCAAAAGTCCAATGCTGTCAACTGTTCCAGAAACGTCGCCAACTTGAATAAAATCTCCAATTTTCATTGTACGCTCGCCAATAACAAAAAGTCCGCTAATAAGATTACTAACGCTTGTTTGTGCCGCAAAACCTAATGCCAAACCTGCAACTCCCGCTGCTCCCCAAATTGCTTTTAGATTTACGCCAAACAAACTTAAAACGTACATACAAATTAAAACGTAAAAAATATAACTTACGGTTTTTGTTAAAACCATTGAAGTGTGCTTTTCAAATTTTGCATTTGCCGCTTTTGAAACTAAACGTTTTACAAGTCGGTAAACAAGATAAAAAATTACTATTGAAATAATGCTTATTATGATTTTGAAAAAATTTCCCCAAGTAAAATATTTAGAAATTTCATCAATGTGCCAAAAACTTTTTGTTTGCTCAACAAATTCTTCGCTAGCGTTTGCAATTCCTTGCGTAATAGATTCAGTTTGTTCCAATTCTTCTTCCATATTTTCCCCTAGTTGATGATTTTTTAACTTTCAGATTTTATTTTATAAACAAAAAATTATTTTGTCATTAAAGAATGGTTTGATATCTTTCTTAGTGATATAATAAACTATAATGAAAAGAATTTTAGCAAAGACATTTTTAATTTTTCTCTTTACAGCGACACTTTTTGCACAAACAAATTTTTCTCAAAATCAGCAAAGTTCGCAAAGTCAAATAAATCAGCAAAATCAAAATTCTTCTAATAATTATTTAAATTCTTATGATTTAACTTCGCAAAACGAAACTTTTATAAATCAGCAAAATTCTCAAAATCAGCAAAATCAACAAGAAAACAAAGCGAATTTTTTTCCAGCAGAAGATGTTTTAAATCGAATTGAAGATATGAAAGCATTTATACAAAGTCATCCAAGCGAAAAACTTGCTCGAAAATATGATATGGAAACGCTTTATCAAATTCTTGAAAGTCAAACTTACACAGCGTCGTCAAAAGAAGGCTCTTTGCTTTTTGAAGTTGGCGATTATGACACGCAAAATCAGTGTTGGCCAGTTGAATTAAAGTTCAAATTTGAAAATTCTGATGAAGTTTGGTCAACTCAATGCAATCTTTTGTATTCCGACGTTCTTATAAAAACTTTTATTTCTGACAAGCAAATGACCGAACGTCAGCGAAATGAATACGAATTTAATGTGAATTATTATGATAATTTGATTCGTGAAAATAAAATTCTTTACGCGGAACTTACTTATAAAATTCGGCATTGGAAAGCGGCGAGCGAATATAGATTTGAACCGATTTCGCTGAAAATTTACAAATTTGAAAGAAATGCACAAATTATTTATTCTGCGGATTATACGAATTTACAAAAAACTTATTTTTATATTTTGCCGGCAATAGAAATTCGTGACGATTCAGAAAAACTTCTTGATGATTTGAGGATTGAACAAATTATTTCTTATGAAGAAGAAGAGCAGCGTCAGTTAAATTTGCAAACAGCAATTCAAAATCAGCAAGCGTCGCCTGTTGTGGAAAAGCCAGTTCAGCGTAAGCGAAATTCTTTTTATTTTACGGCAGTTTCAAATGTTTCTGATTTTACTTTTTCGGATTTTAATACTTCGCAGCCAGTTAGTTTTGTTCAAGCGGATTTTACGATTGGTTTAAATAGATTTATGTTTTTGGGAGCTCAAGGTTCTTACGATTTATCTTCTGTGAATGCGTCGCCAGTTTATGAAGCCGGTGCGGATTTTGGTTTTAACGTTAACTTGGGGCAGCACATTCGACCTTTTGTTTATGGAGCGGCACTTTACACTTCGGATAGAAACTTAAAAGCGAAACTTGGTGGCGGTTTTGATTTTATTTTTGGAATTTTTATGCTGAATCTTGGATATTCTTACAATTTTAAATTTGATATTCAGTCGATTGTTTCTTCAAGTTCAGATTTTGCACAAAGTTTTTCAAATCCTACAAAAAATATGAGTTTCTCTGCGGGGCTTGGCTTTACTTGGCGATGATTTTTTTTGTGCTAAGCAGGCGAG
>CAZLXK010000101.1:0-8709 GCA_964563305.1 uncultured Treponema sp. | reverse complement strand
ACAACTTTTAGAAAAATCAATTTTGCAATTTTAAGTTTTATATTTTTTGGAATATTGTCTTGACCGTAACGTCGAACTGAACGAAGAATCAACTTTACATCTTCAGAATATTTTTTAGGAATTTTATCTTCATCAACAAGCCTATTTCCAATCGTGTCAATCATATAAATTGGTCCATGCTTTAAATGCGGAAAAGGCGAATCTTCTTTTGTATAATCGCGGATAAAAATTCCATTTACGTAAAGTTTTACTAAATCAGCGTTTGTAAAAATCCAAACATCATTTAAAGAACTTGCCGGATATTCGCCAATGTCCATAGAAGATGAAAGTTCTAAAACGTCGCCCACAATATCATTTTCAAGTTGCGACTTGTAAACGTAAGATGCCAACTTTGGATTTCTAAACATATCCATTACGCCGTGATAGCAAATTCTGTCGCCACTTCCAAAATCTTTGTGTGTATTATAATCAAAAGCACACCAACCGCTCGCTCCGCCAATTTTGTCGTCTGCGGCAACAGAATCTAAAACTGCAGCGTGCCGAATTGCGTGTTCAGTTCTGTGAGCTTCATCATCAAAAATTTTTGTAGGAAACATATGTCCGTTGTATTCGCTGATTAAATAACCTTTGTTAGTTTTAGTAACATCTTCTTTTTTTGAAGTTGGAGAATTTTTTCCAGAAAAAACAAAATCGTTATAAGTGTAAACATCTTCGAGCAAGTTTGAATTTTTTAAGAAACGAACGCCACCAGTTGGGCGAGTTTGATCAAGTGAATGTGCAATTTCATTAGAGGCAGCGTAAAGTTCATCAAAATCCTGACTTTCGTTAATGCGAACTCCCCACATAAAAATTGAAGGATGATTTCTGTACTGCAAGATCATTTCTCGAATATTTTGAAGATGTTGATTTTGCCAAGATTCACCGCCAACATTTTGCCAGCCAGGAATTTCTGTAAAAACTAAAAGTCCAAGTTCATCACATCTGTCAATAAAATGCTGACTTTGCGGATAATGCGAAGTTCTAACAAAGTTAAGCCCAAGTTCATATTTTAAAATATCAGCGTCATCAAATTGCATATTTTTTGGCATCGCATAACCAACGTAAGGAAAAGATTGATGTCTATTTAATCCGCGTAGTTTAATTTTTTTGTTGTTTAAATAAAATCCTGACTCATCAAAACGAATTTCTCTAAAACCAAAGCGAACAATTTTTTTGTCAACAGTTTTTCCGCTAGGATTTTTAAGTTCCGTTACAAGATTATAAAGTGTCGGATTTTCCAAAGTCCAAGCAACAACTGGCTGAGCGTCCGCACTAGTTAAAATTTTTTGTCCTGAAATTCCAGTTTTAATTTTTGCACTTGGTTCAACATTAACGCCCGCCGCATTTACAACTTCTTGATAAATTGTGTAACCTTCAAGATTTTCTTGCGTGTTCAGCGTAATTTCAGTTTCAAAATGATTTGATTTTGTTTTTACAAAAATATCTTCTATATAGATTGGATTTTTTATTTCTAAATAAACGTCGCGATAAATTCCGCCGTAAGTCATATAATCAATTACGTAACCAAAAGGCGGAAAATCTAAATCTTCCTTGCTGTTAACTTTGATTGCCAAAATATTTATTTTTCCAGCCGCTGCAAGTTCGTTTGTTAAGTCAACCGTAAAAGCTGTGTAGCCACACTTGTGAACATAAAGCGATTTTCCATTCAAAAAAACTTCCGCTTCGTGAGCCGCCGCTTCTACAGTAAGTAAAACTTTTTTTCCTTGCCAGTCATTTTGAGTTATAAATTCTTTTCGATAAAGACTCACCATTTGATAAATATTTTCGCTAAAAGAATTGTATGGAGTTTGCACAACCGAATGTGGAATGCGAATAATTTGTGCATTTTTTGCAAGTCGCGATTTTGATTGTTTTTGAATAAGACTTTCATCAAATTCTGTATAAAAATTCCAATCGTCGTTTAAATAAATTCTATCTTTAGTTTTCATATTTTTAATTTTATGACAAATATCTTATTTTGAAAAGTTGCAAGATTCTTTGATTCGGTTAGTGAGCAACGTCGAACTATTTTTGGAGCATGCTTTTTGCAGTGAAAAATCGAACATCATACTAAGCGTAAGTCTTAAAACAAAACCCGCCCGTCAGGGTTGTCATTCTTGCTTCGCAAGAACGCTACGCGCCCTTATGGTCGGGGCTAGGCTTTTTTGTAAAAAAAAGCAAACTTAAGTTTTCATTTTCTAAAAACATTTTATGATGTAAAATTAAAATGACATTTTTTCTAGTTAAAACTTCAAACTAAAAAATAAAAAATCGGAGAGAATTATGAAAGAAATTATAAAAAAAATTTTTGCATTTAGTTTTGCTTTTTTAAGTTTTACAATTTTACTTTCTTGCGAAAACAAAAAGTCACAAAATCAAGTTTCATCTTTTGAAAATCAAAATAAAATTTCATCTTCTGCAAGAAAAGTCAATTTAAAAAACTTAGAAAATATTTCTTACGAAGAACTTATGGATTTTTTTAATCCAGATTTTAATTTTATTGAAGCCGAAAATCTTTCAGAAACTTCCGCCACAAAAAGTTCCGCAAAAAATCAGCAAGAATCTTCTCAAAGTTCACAGTCAATTATTCCAGGATTGCGAAAACTTTCTGAATACAAAACTTTTTATTCTACACAAAAAGCTCTAACCTACGCACAAAATCCGCAAACAGAAAATTTTGCCGCTCAAGAAAACGAAGAAGACGAAAACTCTTCAAAAGAATTTTTTATAGAAGATTGGGGACCAAAAAAAATTGTTTCAGAATCAGAAAATCCAACATTTTACGTAATTTTTTCTCAAGCCACTCACAGACTTTCCTCTTTAGAAGAACCTTCATCATCATCAGAAATTATGACAATTTCACCAAAAATTAACGGAGTTTTTCGCTGGTACGGAACAAAATATTTGGCTTTTGAAGCAACAGAACAAGCACAACCTGGCCAAGAATACACAATTTCGATTAACAAAAATTTAAAATCTTTAAAAGACTCGCCACTTGTAAACGAAACAAATTTTAAAACTCAAGCACAAGAAATCAAAATCACAAATCTTTACGGCGGATTTTATAAAAACGGCGAATATTACGATTTTTACAGCAATTATTACACAGGAACAATTCCGCCTTACGACAAAACTTTTTATGTTCGACTAAATTATCCAATCACTTTAGAAAAATTAAATGAAATTCTCGAAGTTAAAATCAACAACATTTCTTACGATTTTGAAGCAGAATGTGATTTTAATGAAGACACATTTTATTGGGCAGGAACAAAACCTAAATTTGACAAAACTAAGCAAACTTCAAATTCATTTATTGTAAACATAAAAAATAAAATTCCTTTTAACACTTCAGTTTTTGTTAGCATAAAAAATTCTTCGCTATCAAATTCTTCGGAGGGAAATTCGCAAAGTTCAAATTCACAAAAATCTTACGAAACCTTAAAAAAATTTTCCGTTAGAAAAGTCAATTCTTATACAAATCATTCTGAAAACAAAAAATTAAATCCTTTGGAAGTTCAATTTAGTCAAAAACCAGAATTAAAATCTTTAATTAAAAATACAAAATTCGATTTTGATTTTACGCTTAGCGAAAACAACGTTTCAATAGAAGGAACGAGAGTTTTATTTTTTAATCTTCCAATTTCTGCACAAGAAAAACACAAAATTATTTTTAGCGAAAATATTAAAGATGTTTTTGGACAAAATCTTACACTTGAAATGGGCGACGGATATGATCTAAAAAATTCTTATGATTTTACAGTTTCGTCTCCAATTTCGTATTCAAAATTTCAAAATTACGGAACTAAAATTATGGAAGCTCAGTTTCCGCACAAAATTATTTTTGAATATCAAAACATTCTTGCAAGTTCAAAATATTTTCTTGAAGCAACTAAAAATCCTTTAGACACAAATTATTTTCCAGAAACAAAATCTGATTTTATTCCGATTGAAGTTGGCGAAAAAGATAAGCGGCATTTTGCTGAACTTGATTTTGACAATTTGTTAAGCGACGGTTTTGGTGCAATAAAATTTGAAGCGGACATTGATCGAGAATATTATGATTCTTGGGAAGACAAAGTTAAAACTACAACTGACAAAAATGTTCAAACAATTCAAGTTTCAGATATTGGAGCGACAGTTCGCGTTGGCGTTAATCGCTTAGTTGCTTTTGTTTCTAGCATGAAAACTGGAAAGCCAATCGAAAATGCGACAGTTCAAGTTTTTGCACAAACTTCTTACAGAGAATCTTCTTCGTCTCCATTTGCTCAAGGTAAAACTGACAAAGACGGTCTTTGCGTAATTAATTTTACACAAAAAGAATTCGCTGAATTTACAAAATCGTTTGAATATCTTTGGGAAAGTTCTCCAATCGTAAAAATCATCAACGGAAAAGATAGCATAATTTTTCGTCCGTCTTCGCACAATCCTTACATAAGTTCAGTTTATCCTGATTCTTACAAATCGGCTGTGGAAGAAAAACAAAAAACTTTTATTTTTGTTGATCGCGGATTGTATAAACCTGGAGAAACTGTTTCTTTTCGCGGAATCGACAAAACTCAACATTTAGGCAGATTTTTTACTGCAAAAGGCGATTATGAAATTAAAATTACAAAAGGCGGCTGGCAAAATGCACAAATTTTACTTCCTTCTTGGCAAGGAACTTTGAGCGAAACTGGCGGTTTTTATGGTTCGTTTAAACTTCCTGACGACACAGAACCTGGAACTTATTGCATTGCTTACAATCGTCAAGGAAATGAAAAAACAACTTATTATTATTTTACGGTTGCTGAATTTGAAAGATTAAAAATTGAATCTTCTGTAAAAATTCCAGAACTAACATATTTTGGTGGCGACAAACTTTCAGCAAATCTTAATGCGTCTTATCTTGCAGGCGGAGCTTTATCAAATGCGAATTACAGCGTTTCTTGGTACAAACAACCGCGAGAATTTTTGCCAGAAAATCCAGAAACTCAAGGTTTTACTTTTGGACCAAACGTAAATTATTCTTCGAGAGAATTTTTTCAGCAAGATGAAGGAAACTTAAACGCTAGCGGAAATGCAAATCTTGTAGTAAACACAGAAAATATTTCTAACGGAAGTCCTTATCTTTACCGAATTGAAGCGGCGATTACAGACATTTCAAATCAGCGAATTTCAAGTGCAGCAACAGTTTTAGTTCATCCAGCAGATTTTTATGTTGGATTAAAACGAAAAAATTCTGGCTTTGCAAAAAAAGGTTCAAAACTTGAAGTTGATTATATTTTAGTTTCTCCGAATGGCGAAAAAATCAGTTCACTAAATAAAGTTAAAGAATTAAATTATTCGCTTACAAAAACAGTTTGGACTTTAGTTAACGAAAAAAGTGTTTATGATTCAATTTACACTCGCTACGAATCTTCAGAAAAAGAAGAATCTTCTGGCAAAGTTCAAATTACAAAAGAAGGAAAACTTAATATTACGCCAAAAGATGCTGGTTGGTACACGCTAAAAGTTTACGGCCACGACAGCGAAAATCGTTATGTAGAAACAGTTTTAAGTTTTTATGCTACAGGAAATGGTGCTACTTGGCGAGGAAATGAAGATTCTCAAACAATCACTTTAACGCCTTCACAATCGCAATATAATCCTGGAGATAAAGCACAAATTCTTATGGAAAGTCCGCTTCCTTCTGGCGATTATTTGATTACAGTTGAACGCGAAGGAATTTTTAGTCAAGAACTTCGGCATTTTGATGAAAGTTCAAATTTGATTGAAATTCAAATTGCACAAAATTATGTTCCAGTTGTTTATGTTTCGGTAAGTTCATATTCAGTTCGAAGCGGAAAACCAAATCACGAATACGGCGAGCCTGACTTAGACAAGCCAAAATCTTATTACGGAGTTGCAACTTTATTTGTAAATCCAATGACTCAAGCGTTTTCTGTAAACATTCAAACTGACAAAGAAGTTTATAAACCTGGCGAAAAAGCTACAATCACACTTACGGCAACAAAAGGCGGCAAAGCGTATTCAAATGCGGAACTTACACTTTTGGCAGTTGACCGCGGAGTTTTGGATTTAATAAATTATCACATTCCAAATCCAATAGAATTTTTTTGGGGAAGGCAAAATTTTCCACTTTGCGTTTTTGGCGGAGATTCGCGCTCTTACTTAATGGATCCTGTAACTTACAGCGTAAAAAATCTTCAAGGCGGAGATTCTGAAAATGCTGCTGATGAAAAAGAATCAGAAAGAAAAGATTTTAGACCAACAGCACTTTTTGAACCAGTTTTGCTAACCGACGAAAATGGACAAGCAAAATGCACTTTTACGTTTCCAGACAATCTTACAACTTACAGAATTACAGCGTTTGGCGTAAAAGATGATATTTTTGCTTTGAGCGAAGATGAAGTTAAAGTTCAAAATCCACTAAATGTTCAAGTCGTTAAGCCTCGCATTCTTCGAGAACGCGACACAGCGGAACTTGGCGTTTTAATTACAAATCTCAGCGGCAAAGCTCAAAAAGTTTTAGTTAAAGCGAGCGTTTCGCCACTTACTCAAGATGCTACAAACGAAATAAATTATGTTCTTGACGAAGGAAAATCTGTTGTTGGCGGAAAAGCTTTTTTTGATGGAGCAACAGAGCAAACAGTTTTAGTTCAAGGTTCGTCATCTTCTGTGGTTTATTTTGATTTTGCGGCTCAAGAAAGCGGAGTTGTTCAGTTAAGTTTTGAAATCGAAAGTGAAGTTTTAAATGAAAAAATTCGAGTTCCGCTTGAAATTGAAAAAACTTTCACTTACGAAACTGTCACAATGATTGGCACAATTCCTCAAAATCAAACAAAAGCTCAAGAAGAATTTATAATTCCAAACTTTGCAAAAGAAGGCAAAGGCGAATTAAAATTTACTTTAGACGCAACTCGACTTGGAATTTTAGGCACAGCAGTAAATTATCTTTTTGAATATCCTTACGGTTGCTTGGAACAACAAAGTTCAAAAATTCTTCCGCTTATAATTTTTGAAGATTACATTGACGTTTTTGGTTTAGATTCAGAAATTTCATCACCTTCAAAACTTGTAAAAAAATATTTTAAGGATTGGGAAAAAATTCAACATTATGACGGCGGATTTCCTTATTGGGAAAATTCATCAAATTCAAATTATTACGTAAGTTTAAGAATTGCTCACATTTACTCAACTGCAATTTCTCGCGGCTACAAATCTTCTGATTTAAAAATAAATATTTCTGACTTGCTCGAATACTTAAAATCAGAATACGAAACTAAACCAAAATCTTCATATCTAAAAGCGTATTCTGCTTACGTTTTAAGTTTGTTTGCTGATTTTAATAATTTATTTTCTGATGATGAATTTTCAAAAATCAAAAACTTTACGCAAGAAATTCTTTCGTCTTACAAAAATTTAGAAGATGAAACTTTAACTTCACTTTCTTATTTGGCGATTGCTTACGAAAATCTTGGCGAAAAAACAAAAGCACAAGAACTTATTGATTTGATAAAACCTTACTTGCAAATTTCTGAGAGAAGCGTTTCTGTAATCGAAAAAAATGCGACTAGATTTTGGGACATTTTTGAAAGCGAAACTGAACAACTTGCCGTAATTTTACAAGCCTTAGTTTTGCAAAATCCAAATGATTTTATGATTGACAATTTGATTTTTACTTTGATGCAAAATCAGTCAAAAGGTTATTGGCAAAACACAGCGACAACTTCTCACGTTCTCGAAGCAATTTACACTTACATAAAAGAACGAAATCTTGACGAAACGAATTTTACAGCGACAGTGATGGTTGAGGCTCTCGAAACCACAAAAAATCAAATTATGAGCGAAAAATTTGAAGGTGCAAATGCAAAGCCAAAAAAATTAAATCTTAATTTTGATGATGAAAAAATTTCTTCACTTCCACGCGGAAAATCAATTCCAATCGAATTTACAAAAAATGGAAAAGGTCAACTTTTTTACACAATGGAAATGAAATATGCACTTCCAGACGAAATGTTCACTTCTCGTGCTGAAGGTTTAAAACTTGAATACAAAATTCAAGATTTTGAAACAAAAGAAATTCTAAATCAAAATTCTGAAACTTCTTTAGTTGAACTTGAAAGTGGCAAACTTTACAAAGCAACAATTCGACTTGAATCCACAAAAGACAGAAATTTTGTTGCTTTAAGATGTGCAATTCCTTCTGGTGCTGAAATCTTAGATTCAACTTTTGTAACAAGCGGAACTCAAGCCGAAATTGAAACTTCTGGCGACTTTAGACATTGGCTTTCTAACAAAACAATTTACGACAACGAAATTCAATTCTTCTGGAATACATTTGAAACTGGTTCAAGCGAAGTAAGTTTTACGTTCCGTGCAGTTAGACGTGGCGTTTATCCAACTCCGCCGATTTTTGCTGAATGTATGTACGAAAGCGAAATCTTTGGCAGAAGCGAAGGTTATTTATTTACAATTAAATAGTAAACACTAAAAAATAAAAAACGGTGGTTGAGGCTCTCAAAACTACCATTAGACAAATTAAATGAAAACCAACGTGTCATTGTCGGGCTCGACCCGACAATCATTATTTGCAATAAAATGAAAAAAAAGCAAAAGATAATTTTAATAATTTGCACAATTTTAGTTTCTCTTTTGGCGACTGAATTTTTAATTTTAAGATTCAGTCCC
>CAZLXK010000100.1:0-8717 GCA_964563305.1 uncultured Treponema sp. | reverse complement strand
TAACGTGTGCTAAGCGTCCACTGCTTTATACGCAATGGTCTTGACCTCCTGTCAAAAAGTTCTCACTGTCTTTGCAGTTTTATGCGACATCCTTGTCGCCATCTTCTGTTTTAGCGTTGCTTCTCGAAGTAACGTGTGCTAAGTGCCGCTTCTCGCGAGCAACTGCCAGTCTCTAACTCAGCGTTATTCTGCAATCAATACTCTTGGAATTTCGCTCCAAGATCTGTTTATGGTTCCCCATTGTTTTAATACGTCACTTACTGCGTCGCGGAACGGAATATATGTGTTATCTAAAGATTTTGCTTCTTTTGCAATTATATCATACTTATCGCCACCTTCGGCCATAAAATCATTTACAACAACATTATATATTTCGTTATCATTTACAGTGCGTCCGTCATCTAAAACAATCCGTGTAACGCGTGAACCTTCTGGAGCACGTGTTGTGTAATAAACTCTACCGCCAGCAAATTGTCCAGCACGGAATCCAGCAGGATTTATTCCATGATCAACAATCTTTTTTAAGGTCGAACCTGTAACTTGAGCAATAACTCCTGTGTTGTCAAAAGGAATAAGTTCCCACATATCATTTACGGTTAAAGTTCCTGCATTAATTGATTTTCTAAGTCCACCGCCGTTTGTAACAGCAAAATCAGCATTATACGCTTGTTTCATAGCACTTGCAATTACATAACCAAGTGGAGTTACGTTTGGAATATTTTCTTCGTGACTAAGTTCGTTTTCTACAAAAGCAACAGTTTCGCCAAGTTGTGCTCCAAATTCTGTTCTGTAACTTGCCACCATCGACAAAACTTCTGCATTTTCTGTAATTGCGTCCTTGTCTTTATAAACTTCAATTACGTAACCTTTTGCCTCCTTAAATCCTTTTTCATTAAACTTTAAGCGGATTTGACTAATTGCTCTTCCGTAATTAATTGCTTGAACAACAGGTTTGCCGTTCAAAAGTCCGTTTACATATTCGTGACTATGACCTGTAATAATTGCATCAACTCCTTTAATTTTTGCAACATCTTCAAGTTCAAATTTGTCAACTGCGTCGTTACTTGCAGAAACTGGAGTTTTAGTTAAGCGATTTTCGTGACTTCCAATGTGACTTAAAACCACAACTGCTTCAGGATTATAACTTGCTTCAACTTTTCGTAAAACTTTGCGGATTGATTTTGCTGGATCTTGGAACTCAAAGTTTTCTATACGATTTTTGCTCGCTGTAAAAACTGTGTCCATTGTTGCCGCCCCTATAATGCAAATTAAATGTCCGCCAATGTAGCAAAGTTCATATTCTTTGCACCAAGAAGGAATTTTTCCGGTTCTTTTGTCGATTAAATTGCACGCAATAAAGTTAAAGTTTCCGTCTTTTTCCCATTCTTCGAATTTTTCATCTCCCCAGTCAAATTCGTGATTTCCGATTGTGCTTGTTACAAGATTTGCGTACTTAAAAAAGTCGCTTACAACTTTTCCGCCACTTAAATTTGAAAGTGCACTTCCTTGATAGTTGTCGCCTGCACTTACAAAAATGCTTTCTGGATTTGCAAGTTGGAGTTCTTCAAGAACTTCGTAAAGTTTTGCAGCTCCAGGATTTCTGCCAGACAAATCTTCTTCTACGCTTCCGTGAAAATCATTTATTGCAAAAATTGAAACGTATTTTGACTTTCCATTTTCAAGGACTTCTGATGTAGGACCAATATTTCCGTAAGATTTTACGCTTTGTGCAAACGAACCTAACATTACTAAGGTCGCTGTTAATAATCCAATTATTTTTTTCATATTTTATTTCCTCTTTTATTGAGATGTTGAATTTAATTCAGCATCTCAAAGTCTTTTCATTTACAGATTCTGAAACGAGTTCAGAATGACAGTTTTTTAAGCAACTGCCAGTATATCCTTCGCTTCGCTCAAGATGACGTGTTAACTTTTTTAATCCAAATCGATTCTGCCGTTAAGTGTAAAACTTGAAATTCTTTCTGTGTTTGCGTGTGAATAAGACGGAGAAGTTACATATTCGCAAGAAAGTTCTAACTGTTCTACAGGACTAAATCTTACGCCTGCTCTAAGTTGAGTGTAGTCAAGCAAAGTTGGATTGTCGTTGTAATCGTCCCACTGAGTAAGCGCTGAATTTTTGTAATAATGAGCCTTTCCAAAAACAGTAACCGGAATGTTAAGCAAATCATCAAATCCTAAATCAAATCCGCAAGAAACGCCCAAACCGTTAATTTTGTAATCATACATAAATGCTTCTGCTCCAGCGTTTACACTTACAATGTCAAAAGAAGTAAAATATTGTGGATTAAATTCAAGGTTAGCCTTTGCAATGGCGGCACTTTTTAAGTTTGCAATGTAATAATCAGAATCAACTGTGTAACCATAAAATCTGTCTTCTGTTGTGTTGTAAGTTTCGTGACTAAAATATGCTGATTTATATTGTGCTTTTGCGTTTAATGAAGCACCAAACGCTCTAACTCCAGCATTTGCAGCAACTGAATAAGCCATTTGATAATTGTAAGAATCATCAAGTTCGCGATCCTTATAATTTAAGAGTAAACCTTCAAGCCCTGCATTGCAAGAAATAAAAGAAGGGCGTTCAAATCTTGCGAATGCGTCAAGTGCGAAATTTTTGTTTGCCACAAGAGCGTCGCTGTAAACTCCGTCAAATCCTGCCCAAATATTTGCTCCAATCGGATCAACAAAATAATTGTAACGAACGCCAGCTTTTACTGCGAGTTCTCCGGTAAGTCCTTTGTAATATTCAAGAGCAACTGTGTCGTAATTTTCTGGCTCTTGTTTTTGACCGCCAGCAAGTCCCACAGCCAAGTTTGCACTTAAACCTTTAATAAATCCTTGTTTAAGCGAAACTTCCACAGAAGAACCGCTATCTGTTTGACCTGCAATGTAAGATGTAATATCTTGTCCTACATTAAGAGTTTTGCCCAAAAAGTCGATTCTTGTATCTACAACGCCACCAAGATTTGTAACTTTAATGTACGCTTTAGAAATTGAATCTGCAAGAGTTTTTGCAGATTTTGAACCGCTTGAAACTGCAGAAAATTCACGCTTTGCTTTTTGCTTTAACTGAGCACGTTTTTGCTGATCTGCTGTGTAAGTTTGATATTCATTTTGATCAATGTCGCTAGTGCCAAATTCATTGTAATCAAGTTGTTTGATTGCTGAATTAATAATGTATCTTATGTCGTTATACAAAGCCTGAGCGTCTGCCCATTTTTGGCTGTCCCAAGTAACGTCTGTAGCTTTTTCTACAGTTGAACCTTGAATGAATTGATATCGACTTGTTGACTGACCATAACTTGTTGTAGGCCAAGGTGTGCCGTTTACAAAAGGCAATGCACTTGGAGAAGGAAGTCCATATTTTCTCCAACTTGCTTCGTACCAGTCAATCATTGGTTGAATAAGTGAATATTTGTTTGTGTCGCTAGTTTCTGTGTAACTAGAAGAACCGCTAACCGCTTTTTGCAAAGCATCCACATCTACATCAAGAGCAACTTCGTAACCCACGCCACTTCTTGCTTCGATTCCATCTTCTTTTTCTACAGAATAATCGCCTAAACGAGTAAAGTCTCCTTTAATTGTAACGCCTACATTTGCTTCATAATCGCTAGAAAGACCTGGAATTTCAGAAACAGTTTCGTTTTCGTCAATGTTAAAAAATCCTGATGAAAAATTAAGTTCTGAACTAAACTCTGGATACAAGCGTTTTGAATCTTGACCCATTGCTAAAAAAGTGAATGGCACGCTTAGCAAACTTGCCATTAAAACTAATTTAATTTTCTTCATATTAAATTCTCCGTTTTATTGTTTTTTGTAGATTTGGAATTTGAAAGCATCAGAAGTTCCAGCACCATAAGTTTGGAATTCGTTTGCACTTCCATAAACTTCTAAATATCTTTGTGAATTATTACGCACGCCATTAACACTTTGAATGTAGAAAGTGTTTGTACTTGAAGTTGCAGTTGCAATTCTCCAGAATGAATAATCGTTTGCAGAACTATCAAGAGTAAGTGCATAAGAACTTGTATCTTTAGCACTTGTTAAGAATTTTGAATTATTTGTAAAGAAGTAAGTGCCATCATCAAATTTTGTTACGCAAAGCGACATCATTCCTGTTGTATAAGTAATTCCATCATCTTCTGGAGTAACTGAAATACTTTTGAATCCAGTTGCTGCAGTTGTAGACATTACCATTTCGCCTGCAAGATAATAAATAAGAATTTCGCTTCCGCTTGTAATTTCTGCAAGGTTTGTTACAAGGCGATAAGTTCCCGCTGGCGAACTGCTCATATTTACAGGATTTAACTCATGTTTAATTATGTACTCTACACGTGATCCAGTAGTCGCTGCAACTCTAAGTCGAATATCACGAGAAAAATCAAGTTCAGTGTCGCCAGTTATAACGGTTTGCCAAATATTATTAACAAGTGCTTGAACATTCGCTCCATTTGTAGAAATTGAAGGTTTTTGTACATAATTTGGACTTGCATTATAAAAAGTTAAAGTTAATTCATGATTAGTGTTATCAATACTTGAAGCATAATATTCGCTTGAGTTTTCTAGTTCAAAATACGTAATGCTTGTGTCGGCTTCTGTAGGATCAGCTGTAGCTCTTCCTACTGTGCTTGAAACGTCGCTACTAGAATTTGTTGCCTTAGAAATTACCCATTCACTTTCTCTATATCCGCGATTTGTGTAAGTTCCGCTAAAGTTAGACCATTTTCGCTGCATATGTTTAGTATTTCCCCAAGGCCAGCCATCTTGCGGTCCTAAAACATCTAAAACTGTAGAGCCACTTGTAAGCGTAAAGCAATCGTATCCGTTAAAAGTAATAATGTTACTATAAGCAGCGTCTGTTTGAACATTTGCAGAGGTCCAAGTGCTTGCCCATTCATTTTTTGCACTTGAAAGCACAAGATATTGCCCCGCAGATAATGTTCCGCTTAAAGTAACGCTTCTGTCTTTATCTGGAGTTCTAATTCCGCCTTCATAACTTATTCTGTTTAACTGAACGCTTCCTAAATCAATAGTAGAATTGCTTGCGTTATAAATTTCAATAAACTGATTATTTGCACCTTTATAATTGTAAGGTTCGCCATTGTAATATTCTGTAAATGCCAAAGTGTTTCTTGCAAGAGTTGGCTTTTTTTCAGAAATTAAAAGCGAGTAAGGCAAAGTTTCGTCTTTTGTGGTAACAAAAATTTCAACTGGAGAAACACTAAAATCAAGCGTGCTAAGATTTGTTACAAGTTGCGTTCCATTTGAAAGACTTACGCTTGGATTTTTAAGGCTTGATTTTACAGTTTGCAAATTTTGACCTTCGCTTAAAGGAATTTCCACAGTAATAGTTTTTGTGCTTTCGTTGATTGTTCCGCTCACATTTTGAGACAAAGATTCATTTTGTGATCTTGTAAATTCAAAAGATGATATTTTTGCTTGAACATAATCAGTTCCGTTTGAACATGCAAAAAGTAAAAAACTCAAAACTGCAATAAAAGCAAAAGATGTCTTTTTTAATAGTTTCATTTTTTGCCTCCTAGTTAAATGCGTTTGGAATTCTTATAACTTCAGGATCGTGGTCCGAAGTATTTAAGTGATTATTCCTTGAAAACATTGAGTTTACGTGAGGAATAAAACAGTAATTTTTCCAATCAGTTTGATTCTTATAATCAAATTTCAAATCGCCAGTAAGTTGCCTTGCACCTTCAGAATATGCTTTTTGAATAAGTGAATCGCTTATAAAAATATGATCGATTTGCTGATAATTTCCGCGATAATAATAAGAGAATTGTTCTTGATAAGGCATAATTTCTTCTGCTAAAGACCAAAGAACTTGTGTTCTTGAATCTCCAAGTTCGCCTTTAAGAATTCGCTGCGGAGTTGAATAAGCAAAATCGTTCATATCGCCGCCAACTGCAACATAAGCGTTTGAATCGAACGCTAAAATTGTATTTACAAAATTATTTACTGTTTGAGCCTGACCGTTGCGTTTAACTTCGCTAAGCAAAAGTGGAGGTTGAACACTTCCGTACAAAGGATAATCGCCGCGTTTTGAACTCAAGTGGCAACCAATTACAAAAAAGTTTTGCTCTGTGTCTTTGCGTTTAAACTCGCAAATAATTGGTCGTCTACTTCCAGAAAAATAACTTGAATCTATAAGACTTGGGCTTTGCGAAAGATGCACTTTTCCGTCTGAACCTTTGTAAGCGGCAGTTGATGTTGTTGCTAAAGTTACGCCTTGAGGATCATTGTTGCTTGTTTGAACTGGCCACAAATCTTCGTTTTGTAAACTTCCAGAATACGAACCGCCGTGAGTGTTAAGATAAGTGTTTGTAACAAGTCCTGCGTCTACTGCTTCTATGCGTTCAGTGTTGTACATAAGTCCTACGCGAATATTTACGCCACCTTTTCCGCCAAAGTCGCCTTCTCTTGGATCAATACATCTAAAATCGTAGCGTGGACCGCCGTTACTAACAATAGCGTCGCTTATGCCAGAAAAATTCCTTACCGCAGTAACACTTCCATCTTTTGGAGCCCAAGCGTTATCTTGGTTGTTGTAGTAAATTGTTGTGGATTTATCGTCTCCCATTTCTACAATGATTAAAACATCTGGATAATTAAGATTATTTTTTATAATAAGTGCAATGTCGCCTTGCTTGTCGTTGCTACTTCCTTGTGCTTCGTAGTTTTCAAGATTGAATGCCGCTACAGTTAAATCGTCTGAATTAACGTTGTAAGTCCAACTTGGAGTAAAAATAGAATTCGCAGTAGTGCTTGCAGTTCCAAGCCTTTGTGCTTTTACAACGGAGCGAGCCGTACCATTAACAGTATTAGACTTACCATTACCGCTAGCACTCATACTTGAAGCAACGCTTTGAAGTGTTGTGCTTTTATTATACCAAGCGTCAGTTGTGCTAAAACTCCACTCTTGATTTGGAATTGTTAAACCAGTTACGCTTGTAATTACATTATCGTCACTTCTTGTGTAATAAGGTGTTGTGTATTGAGAAGCAGTTGCTCCTGTAACGTAAGAAGCTTTTGCTGAGTTTAAAGGGCGAGCCATATAAAGTCCGTCAACTGAATAATCCATAACTCCGCGGAAAACTCTAGTTTGTGTGCTGTCTATAAGATAATCGCCTGGTTGAACAAGTGCGTAATTTGTTGTCCAGTCAACTGCTTGATAATCTACAAATAAAAGTTCTTCGTTAAAGTCTTGAACGCCAGTTTTTGCGTTTTCCCAAATAACATCTGTGTTCCAATTTTCGTTATAAGTTCTCGGATATCCGTTGATTGCGTTTGGATTGTCTTTCTGAGGAGTTTGTCCGCCGTCAGCTAAAATTCCTGTAAGATTATAATAAGTTTGACCTACAACCAAAGGATCATCAATTCTAATAACCATTCCTTCTACGCTTTCAAGAACACTAATTGCATCTTTCATTGGAGTTTTGTCATCGCTGTCAACTTTTAAAACACGAACTTCTCTTAAACCGTCAGTTTCGTGCCCACTAAGCCAAATATCTTTTTTAGCACTTGAATAAGTAAGTAAAACTCCGTCTGGATAAGCGGCAGTTTCGTTTGCACCAGTTGAAGTTGTAGAATGATAAACCGCACTTGCATTAATTTCAGTTCGCGTTAAAACGCCAGAAGCGGCTCCGTATCGGTCAAGATGACGAGTTTCTTCTACAACGCCTGTAACGTAAACCACATCGCCTGCTTGTAAATCAGTTGGAATTCCTTGCTTCCAGTAAGAAGCTTCTGTGTCATCATAATCAGGATCGTGCGTATTTACAAAAATGCCATTTGACTTATTTCCTGATAAATCTTTGTCTTCTGGCAAAGCTTCCATAAAAAATCCGTCATAACTAAGCCACTGAGGAACTGTAGAACCGTCATAATCTGTAGTGTCATACTTATAATGCGGTGCTCTGTGGCAAACCATAGTTACCACGCCCTTAACTCCGTAAACAGTTTCGCCTTTTAGCGGACTTTCCAAAGATGAACCTTGAATATGTGCAATTGTAAGTTTGTTTGTTCCTATAAAGTTTGCACCATAAACCACGCCTTTTTTTGCTGCCCTAGCTATGTAAATATTGCTTCCCGAAGAAATTTCAGAAACACTATAATTCGACGTAGCAGTAAAATTTGGAACAAAGGTAAAATTAGTTTTTGACGCTTTTAATTGAACAGCAACTCGCCCAAGACCTGAAAGTTCATAATTTCCGCTAGAGTCCGTTGTTGCACAAATTGAAGGCAAATCCTTTACATAAATTTGTACACCTTCAATAGCATTTCCGTTTTCGTCTGAAACTGTGCCTTTTACAACATAGTTTCCAGTTCTATTGTCGCCATCAAAATACGCACAAGACGCTAACATTAAAACCGTAAAAGCCAAAAGCAAGAGCAAAAACTTTTTTAAGATAAAATCTTTTTTTTTCATGCTTTCTCCCATAACCAAATAAAAATAACCTCTTTGTGCCTAAAAATTTTGATAAATAAATTACACTTTGTTATAAAAAATTTAAAATTTGTCAACAAAATTCGCCTAAATCTATCAAAGTTTTTCTTAGCACGGATAAATATTGTCCACCCTAAATTTTCAAAAGTCAAGAAATATTTTTTTATTTTGTAACAATATTTTGGGATTTATGTTTTAGCATTTTTATAACAAAAGATTATGTAAATTTGAGAAATTTTTT
>CAZLXK010000099.1:4745-8781 GCA_964563305.1 uncultured Treponema sp. | reverse complement strand
GACAAAGTGATTGAAGAAAATTATTTACAAGGAAACTTCGGCGGATTGCCGTATTCAAACATTTAAACTAAATTAAGTTTTCCGCCATCCATTTTGTAAACTTTATCTGCGTATTTTGCAGCGTCGGTTTCGTGAGTTACTAGAAGAATTCCAACGTTTTCTTTTGAAATTGACTGTAAAAGGCTTAAAATATTTTGTGTATTTTCGTCATCTAAATCTGAAGTTGGCTCATCGGCAAAAATAAATTTTGGCTTGTTGATTAGTGCTCTTGCAATTGCCATTCGTCGCATTTCGCCACCAGAAAGATTTTGAGGAAACTCATCTTTTAAATCTGCAATTCCAACTTTTTCTAAAAGCGAAAGTGCAAAATCAGAAAGTTCGTTTGAATCGTTTTCGTAAACTAAAGCAGGAAGTTTTATATTTTCTAAAACTGTGAGCGAAGAAAGTCCGCTTTGCCCTTGAGGAATTACGCCAAAATTTTTATTTCTAAAAAGTGAAAGATTTTTGTCGTCCATTGAATATAAATTTGTTTTTTGATTTTCGTTTTTAGATTCAGTTTCGTTTTCTTCAATAAAAATATTTCCAGAACTTGGCGTTAAAATTCCGCACATCATATTTAAAAAAGTTGATTTTCCGCTTCCACTTCGACCACAAATTTCTATTAAAGAATTTTCTGGAAGTTCAAAATCTGTTTCATAAACTGCATAAAAAAAATTTGAGTTTTTAGTTTTTCGAGTATATTGTTTTGAAATTTTTTCAGCTTTTAAAATCATATTTTTTTCCATTTTTTTTAATTTTTTACACACGGATTTGTTCTGTTTTTTTTTGTAGATTCTGAAACAAGTTCAGAATGACAAGCACTTCACTTTTCTAATTATCAACTCGCAAAATAACGCCTGCATCAATTTTGCTGATTTTTTTTGCAGTTAAAATCGAAGCAATCATTCCAGCTAAAACTGAAATTACTAAAGTTGCTAAAATCAAAATCAAAATTTCTAAAAAATTTGGAAGTAAAAAGGGAAGTCCGAGTGAACTTTGAATTGAATTCTTGAATGCAAAACTTACAATCAAAACTAAAATTATTCCAAAAATTCCGCCAACAAAATTTATAATCAGCGATTCTTGCAACACAAGTTTAGAAAGTTTTTTTTGCGAAACGCCAATTACTCGCAAAACTGCAAATTCTTTTTTTCGCTCGTTCATAATCATCGAAAAAACAATCATCATAATTACAATGCACAAAATCCAAACTGCAACAATTAAAGTTCCTATGATTTTTGAAATTTTTGCAAGATTGTCTGCAACGTCGCTTGTCATAGATTTTGCTCTGATTGCACGAACTTTTCTTGAGTGAAGATTTATTTCGTTTGCGATTTGACTTGGCTCGTAACCATTTTCGACTTTGATTAAAATTGTAGAAACTGAATTTTCTGAGTCGATTTTTCCGGTAGGCGAGTTTGTAATTTTTGCTGCTTGATTTATTAATTCGCGGATTGTGTTCATATTGCAATAAACTGCATTGTCAAGTCCACTTCCAGTTTCTTTTAGTTGAGAGGCGATTTTCAACTTAGTGTTAAAAAATGTGAGCGTCATATTTGTAGGCAACGTGATTTTGCTTCCAACTAAAATTTCAAAATCTTGTAATTTTCCTTTGTAAGATTCGTGAGCCCAAGGTTGAATTGTAAAATCAGTTTCTGGATCAAAACCAATAATTTGAACTCTAACCGAACAACAGCCTGCACTTAAAGAAGACAAAAAAAGTTGTGGCGAAATAATTTCAATTCCATCATAAGTTGAAATTTCGTCCATATAAGTTTTTGGCATATAAAAAGTTGTTCTGTTTCCGTTTAGCAAAAGTGACTCAATACTTTCTTTTGTTCGTGTTTGATAAGGAACTACGATTACATCAGCGCCAAGTCGTTTTTCAAGATTGTTAAGTCCGTTTTTTAAACTTCGCACAATCAGCGAACCGCCAAAAGTTGCAATAGAAAGTAAAAGTGCAAAAATTAAAAGCGAAACTGATCGTCCCATTTTTGAAGAAATATTTTTAAAAGGAAGTTTGTTTAAGAATTTCATTTATTTCCTGATTTTTTTTGATTTGCCAAAATTGTAATTAAATTTATTACAGCGAATAAAATAATGATAATAGAAAAAACAATTGTGCAAGGTTTTGTGATTGCGTTGCATCTCATGTCGCTCATCATGCAAAGATTTATTAAAGTGCCTGGAATTAAAATTGTTCCAATGAAAATTACAATGTTTGCAATGTAAAGTCCAAGTTTTGTTTCGTTCTTTACAAAAATATTTATAATAGAAAGAATTGTGCCAAAAGCTCCCATTAGCGAAATTGCGTTTCCCGCCCAATGACAAGTCATCCAAGTTCCGTCATCTTTTGGTCCGCACGGATGAAAAACAAAAATCGCTCCTAAAAAAAATAAAATGTTTAAAATCGCAAATATTAAATCTAAAACTCTAAAGTTTTTTTGTGAACTCATAAAAATCTCCGTTTTTACTAAAGTTAGCATATTCTAACAAAAATATGAAATGTAGTCAAAATAGGAGTTAGAAGTTAGGAATGATGTGTTAAGTATTAAATTGAATCTAAAAGTTTTAGAGCGTTTTCAAAAAAAATATTTTCCATTTCTGTTTGAAATTCTTTTTTTAAGAGCTTTAAGTTTTCTTTTAATTGAGAAAAAGTTTTTGCATTAAAAATTATTTCAGAATAACCTTTTTCGCGAAGTTGTTTTGCTCCAAGATTTTCTTGCTGATTTACAAACTTTACAAAAGGAAGTGAAGCGGCTTTTTCAATTTTTTCTGTGCTTAAGATTGGAAATTTTATATTCATTGTAGGATAAAAAATTTGATTTTGATGCAAAGAAAGACTTTCTGAATTGTAAAAAATGTTATTACAATCAGAATCAGTTTCAAAATCATCACAAACAATTTTAAACAAAAGTTCCGGAATAGATTTTTCTAAACTTGCAGCGTAACTTGTTGTCATTCCAGAAAGTCGCGGATTTATTTCAAGCACAAACCATTTTTTTTCTTGCGGCTGAAAAACTAAATCAAAATTCGCAGTTCCACAAAAATCTAACTTTTCGCAAATCTTAAAAATCATTTTGTAAAGCGAAGTTAAATTATATTTTTTTTCATCAAGAATCGGCCCAACTTTTACCGATTGCTTTGGAGATGTAATTCCATATTTGTTTACTGAAAACTTAAAAGGCGGCAAAATTTTTACCTTGCTTTTTCCAGTTTTTACAATGCGAGTCGCTTCAAGTCCAAACTGTTCGCCTAAAATCATTTCTTCGAGAATTCTATTTGAACTTGATTTTTTTGAAAGGATCACAGTTTTTGCTTCCTGAAAATTTTGAACCACGTCCATTCCGTAAGAACTTAATCCAGTTGTATCTTTTATGATGATTGGAAATTTTAAACTTTTGACTTGTTCAAAAAAAGCATTTTTATAAACATTACTTTTAATTTCGCGTCGGTTTGCTCCGTTGATAAAAAGTTCGTGATTAAAAAAAATTGCTTTTGCACAGCGGATTTTTTCTTTTTCAAAAAACTCGTGCGTTTCCCATTTATCAAAACACGTAAGAACTGAAGGTAGCGGATGACAAATTGTTTTAATTCCTTTAGTTTTTAATTTTTTTGCAACGAGCGAATCTTTTACAGAAAGCCAATCGAACGGCGGAACATAAAAACTTGTGGCAAATGCAAGGTCTGGATTTAGGCTTGATAAAAATTCTGCGATTTTAGTTTCGTCATCATCTTGAATTAAAAAATATTCTACGTTTTTAGCTTTTTGTGCAATCTGATTTTCTTTTACATCTAGCAAAAACATTCCCGGAAGTTGTGTTGCAATTAAAAATTTATGCTGAGGATTTTTTTGTGCGAGATTTTCCCACTGAGAAGCAAAATATGGTCGCGTTTCAAGATTTGTATTTTTTCCGTCAAAAAAATTTGAAGATGTTGAGTAAAAGAGAATTTTCATAATTTGATTTTACAATAAAGTTTTTCTTTGTGAAATAAA
>CAZLXK010000099.1:0-4645 GCA_964563305.1 uncultured Treponema sp. | reverse complement strand
AAAAGAGAATTTTCATAATTTGATTTTACAATAAAGTTTTTCTTTGTGAAATAAAGAATTTGTCACCTTGAACTAGTCGTTGGTGAGCATGCGAAATATTAGGATCTGTTAATGAAAAAATTTTTCGTTTTAAATAAACAGATTTTGAAATAAATTCAGAATGATATCCTTTTGCACTAAGTGCGTCGCTATAGTTTTAAACTATATCAAACTGCAAAAAACTTGTATTTTTCAAATTTAAACTGATTCATTATAGTTTTGATTATGAACGAAATCTCAAATAAAAAAATTAAAACTTCAGTAATCGGTTATCCTCGTATTGGTTCAAATCGCGAACTTAAATTCGCTTGTGAAAAATATTTTGCAAAAGACGTTTCTCAAGAAGAGTTAAAAAATGTCGCAAAAGATTTGAAAATTTCTAATTGGAAAACTCAAAAAGAAAACGGAATTGATTTTATTTCGTCAAACGATTTTTCTTTTTATGATGGAATGTTGGACACTTCTATTATGCTTGGTGCAATTCCAACTCGCTATAAAAATCTTAAACTTTCAACTTTGGACACTTTTTTTGCAATGGCACGCGGCTACCAAGAAAACGGAAATGATGTAACCGCTCTTCCAATGAAAAAATGGTTCAACACAAATTATCATTATATTGTTCCAGAACTTGATGATGATGTTGAACTTTCTCTTAACGCAGAAAAAATTTTGTCAGAATTTGATGAAGCAAAATCTGTTGGAGTTGAAACAAAAATCAACGTGATAGGTCCTTACACATTTTTAAAACTTGCTCATTATAAGGGAAGCAAAAAACTTGCAGACTTTTCGCAAAAAGTTGCAGAAATTTATAAAGAACTTTTGCAAAAAGTTTCTGTCTCTGGTGCAAAGTGGATTCAAATTGAAGAGCCAGCTTTAGTTTTTGACACGAGCGAAGATGATATTTCGCTTTTTGAAAAGATTTATAAAATTGTATTGGCAAAGAATTGTCATTCCGAATTTAGTTCGGAATCTGTTGATTCACAGAGCCTGAAACAAGTTCAGGGTGACAAGCTTCACATAATTCTTGCAACATATTTTGGTGATGTTCGAGACAGTTACGAAAAAATCATAAAACTTCCATTTGACGGATTTGCTTTAGATTTTATTGAAGGAAAAGAAACTTTAAATTTGATTGAAAAATTTGGTTTTCCAGAAGATAAAATTCTTTTTGCTGGCGTTGTAAACGGAAAAAACATTTGGAAAAATAATTACGCAAAAACTTTAGATTTACTAGAAAAAATCACAAAAATCACAAAAGCTCAAATTGTAATTTCTACATCTTGTTCTCTTTTGCATGTTCCTTACACAACAAAAAATGAAACAAAACTTTCTAGTGATATTTTGAATCATTTTTCTTACGCAGAAGAAAAACTTGTTGAATTAAAAGAACTTGCAGAAATTGCAGAAGATAACAAGAACTGTCATTCCGAACTTGATTCGGAATCTGTAAATTCACAGACCCTGAAACAAGTTCAGGGTGACAGCTTGCAAGTTCAGCATGACAGTTTCAAACGCAATCAAGAACTTTTTAAAGGTACTCGCGTTACAGAAAACGCAGAACTTGCTCAAAAAATTAAAAATCTAAGCGAAAAAGATTTTACTCGTCTTCCATCTTTTGCAGAACGTGAAAAAATCCAAAAAGAAGAATTAAAACTTCCACTTTTTCCAACAACAACAATCGGTTCGTTTCCGCAAACAAAAGATGTTCGTGCAAACCGAAGTGCATTTAAAAAAGGAGAAATTTCACTTGAAGAATATAAAAACTTCAACAAACACAAAATTGCTGATTGTATAAAACTTCAGGAAGAACTTGACTTAGACGTTTTAGTTCACGGCGAATATGAACGAAATGATATGGTTGAGTATTTTGGCGAGCATTTGGAAGGATTTTTGTTTACGCAAAAAGCATGGGTTCAATCTTATGGAACTCGCTGCGTAAAACCGCCTGTAGTTTGGGGAGATGTAAGTCGAAAATCTGCAATTACAGTTGAATGGTCAACTTTTGCGCAAAGCCAAACAAAAAAGCCAATGAAAGGAATGTTAACTGGTCCAGTTACAATTCTAAACTGGTCGTTCCCACGCGAAGATATTTCGCTAAAAGAACAAACTTTACAAATTGCGTTTGCAATTCGCGAAGAAGTTTTGGATTTGGAAAAGAACGGAATTAAAGTTATTCAAATTGATGAAGCGGCATTGCGCGAAAAACTTCCGCTTAGACATTCGGATTGGCACACAGAATATTTGGATTGGGCAATTCCTGCATTCCGTTTGGTTCATTCTGGCGTAAAACCGGAAACACAAATCCATACTCATATGTGCTACAGCGAATTTAACGACATTATTAAAGACATAGACGACATGGACGCAGACGTTATTACATTCGAAGCAAGCCGTGGCGACTTAACAATTTTGGACGCACTTAAAAAGAGCAACTTTAAAACAGAAGTTGGTCCTGGCGTTTACGATATTCATTCGCCACGCGTTCCTAGCGTAGAAGAAATTGTAGAAAAAGTGCGCAAAATGGAAAATTACGTTCCAAAAGAAAAACTTTGGATAAATCCAGACTGCGGACTTAAAACTCGTGGCGAAAAAGAAACTGTTGAAAGTTTGAAAAATTTAGTTGCCGCTGCGAAGATTGTGAGGGCTAGAAGTTAGACGTGCAATGGGGTTTTAGGGGCTTGCCCCTAGGCGAAGGGGTAGCGGAAAAGTCAACAAAGCGGAACAAATAACACTGCTTGCAGTGATATTTGTGTAGCGACTTGACTTTGGAGCGAGGGGAAGGCTTTCCCCACATTTTAGATATGATTTTTTAACGCTTCAATATAACTTTCTGCGTATCGGGAAAGTGCAAGATTTTTTTTTGTTATAATTCCGATATGCATTTTTCCGTTAAGTTCAAGCGGTCGGGCAACAATGTGCTTGCCGTTCAATTCTTCGCTGATAACGCCAGAACTTACAGTAAATCCGTTAAGTCCAATCAGTAAATTAAAAAGCGTCGCTCTGTCTCGCACACAAATTACTTTGTTTTGTTCAAGCGACGAAAATGGTTCTTCTGAAAAATAAAATGAATTGTGATCGCCTTGTTCAAAAACTAAATAAGGAAAATTTTTTAAGTCATCAATTTTTACGGTCGATTTTTTGCAAAGTGGATTTTTGTCGCTTATAAAAACGTGCGGATTTGCTGCAAAAAGTTCAGTAAAAATCAAATCATTTTTTTCTAAAAGTTTTGTGATGATTTTTTGATTTTGAGCGTTCAAGTATAAAATTCCAACTTCACTTTTTAGACGCGAAACATCATCAATAATTTCAAAAGTTTGAGTTTCTCGCAAAATATAATTGTATTTTTCGCCACCGAATTTTTTAATTACATCAACCATTGCATTTACCGCAAAAGAATAATGCTGACACGAAACACACAAAAAAGGTGATTGCTTTTTTTTGACAGCGAAAGTTTCTTCAAGTAAATCCGCTTGCTCAAGAACTTGCCTTGCGTAACCTAAAAAAACTTCGCCTTCCTTTGTGATTTCAATTCCTTTATTTGTTCGTGAAAAAATTTTTATAGACATTTCATCTTCGAGTTGATGAATTGAAAGCGTTAAACTTGGCTGAGAAATAAAAACTTTTTGTGCCGCTTGAGAAATCGATTTTGATTCAGCGACGGCAATCGCATATTTTAATTGTTGAAGCGTCATTGACTTAGTTTAGCAAATTTTTTTGTTTTAGGTCGAGAAAGTGTCGCTAGATTGCTTTATTTTTTTTCAATGATGACGTAATTTTTTATAAATAGAAAAACAGCCCTTAGCAAAAAAAAGGCTGCTTTTATCAGTTTAACAAAAAAAATTAACTGTTGTTTTTATAAAATTTTTAGCAATTTACAATTCTAAGAATTTTGCCAGTAAAAAGCACAAGGAAAAAGTCAATAATCCAAATAATGTTCCAACCGAGCAAGAGTCGTAAAATTCCTGCAAGGATTTTGCCTTCCTTGAAACGTGTTGCAAAACCCAAAATCCAAGAAGTTATAGGAATAAGTGCAAGAATAACACTCACAACGCGGTTGAGCCCAAAGTAATCTTTTCCGCCTTTTTTTGCCATAATTTTTTCCTCCAAAAGTTTATTCAAAAATTTAAAAATATTATAACACGTTTTTTTTATTTTACATATTTTTTTATTTGGATTTTTTGATTTTTGGTAGAGTGTGAGTCTCCTGTTTAGCATAAAATTTTTGAGCGTGTATAAATTTCGCTGTTTTATCGCCAAACACTTAGCAGCGAACTGACAGTTAGAACCGAACTGACAGTTGGCACGAGCAAACCGCCAGTTTTCAAATAAAACTGCTAGTAGATTGCTTCGTACTTCGCAATGACGACGTAAGTATCACGCGAGCAAGTGTCACTTAGTAAACAAAAAATGCTCCACTTTTTACAGCGGAGCGTTTTTTATTACGGTGATTGAGCCTAGCCGAAACCACTATTGATGGTCATTTCTTCAAGCTCAATGATCGCCTTTTACAGAACTGGCTTCATCGCTGTCATGTAAGCGCGGAGCTTGCGTCCGACAACTTCAATCGGATGGTTGCGGATTTCTGCGTTCACTTCGACTAGTTCTG
>CAZLXK010000098.1:0-8831 GCA_964563305.1 uncultured Treponema sp. | reverse complement strand
GGTCAAAAACTTAGCACAGAAAAACTTCTAAAACTGCAAAAAGTGGCGGTTTATTTTGCAACTAACAGTCGAAGTTGTAATTTTCTACGCTGCAATATCATCGTCATAAAAGTAAAAACAGAAAAATTTGCTTCAAAAACCGAAAAATCAAAAACATTGACGGTTATATTAGAAAATATTAAAATGTAAACATCTCAAAGCCAAAAATTAAAACCAAAACTTAAATTAAACTTAAAATCGCTTCGAGATTCCATAAAATTTTTTGAGGTAAGAATAATGCCGTATTCTGAACCAACCGATCTTGCTGTGGTTGCCTGTCCTGGTGGGGAATCTTTTGCAAACGAAGTTATTACTCACTTGCGCCACATGTACAAACATCGCTTTACTTTAAAGCTCGATGCCATTTCCAAACGTTATAATCTTGAAAAAGACAATCTTATTCACCAAATGAATTTGCTCAACGACATTAAAACTTCGGATTTAGTTGTTCGCGGAGCAACTGATAAGTACAGACCGCCAGTTTTTAAGGTTAACACGCGATTTACTTATTTTGCTAACGGAGAGTACAAATGTGAACTTCAAGAGTGCATTCGTGGCAAGGACGTTTTTATTTTTCAAGATGTAGAAAATCACGAACCTATTGCAATGAATGATGGCAAAAATGTTATGCGTCTTAGCGTAAATGATCACGTAATGGGACTTTTAGTTGCTATTGATGCAGTTCGTCAAGCGGGAGCAAGACAGATTACTTTGGTTCTTCCGGTTTATCCTTACAGTCGTCAGCACAAAAAGAAGGGACGCGAAGGTTTAACCGCTGCTCTTTTAGGTCATATTTACGAAAGCATGGAAGTTAAGCGAATTATTACTTTGGATTTGCACAGTCGCGAAATTGTAAACGCTTTTAGTCACACTCACTGCGAAAATTTGCACGCTTCCTATCAAATTATTCGTGAACTTGCTAAAGTTGTGGACCTTTCTAAAGAAGATTTGGTTGTTGTAAGTCCAGACACTGGCGCGATTGACCGAAATAAATTTTATGCTACGGGGCTAAAAAAACCTTTGGCGATGATTTACAAAGAACGCGATTATTCTGTTGTAACTCAGGACGCTAAAAATACAAACATAAAAAGCATTAAGTTGCTTGGCGATGTAAAAGGTAAGGTTGCTTTTCTTGCTGATGATATGCTCGGAACTGGCGGAACTTTGCTCAAAGCGATGGGATTTTTGCACGAACAAGGTGCAACTAAAGTTATTGCCGCAATAAGTTTGCCGTTTTTTACGGGAAACGCAATCGAACAGTTTGACGAAGCGTACAAGCAAGGTTTGTTTTACAGAATTATTGGTACAAATGCAGTTTTTCACACTGAACTTTTAAAGCGTGAATGGTACATAAGTACTAACGTAAGCGGTTTGTTTGCAAATGTAATTACGCGTCTTCATCACGAGCAGTCGCTTGGTGAATTGTTAGACAATCGCTCGATTATTGACAAGTTAATAAAAGTTAGCACGCCAGAAACTGAAAAAAATCCTACAAAAAACTTGTCATCTTGAGCAGAGCGAGTGACGCTGGTTGGCAATAGAGTATGGTGCTTGAGCAATAGAGTACGGTGGTTGAGCAACGTCGAAATCACCAACTGTTACTGAAGAAAACTACACTTGGTGAGCGAAGTCGAGCCATATTTGGAGCAAATTCCTTGTCTTACGTCCCGTGTTCCACACTTCCGCTTTCGCTTCATTCTCTGCAAAAAATTTCAGTTCATCGTCATTGCGAGAAGCGAAGCGACGTGGCAATCTATTAACACTTAGCATAAAATAAACTGTCAATTTTTGCAGAGAACGCCTATGGCGGTGTTCCATACGGGGCTAAGTCTTTCTGCAAGAAAGTAGCGGTGGTTGAACTCGCAACAAAGTTTCGAGCGGGCTCTCGAAATCACCACTTTTCAAATAAATCCGTTTGTAGCAAACAAAGAACTCGTAAGTTTCTAGCAAAACCGCCAGTTTTCTGGCAAAATAAAAACAAAAAGTAGAATTTATATGACAAAAACAAACAAAATCCAAGTTTTATGCGTTGACATTGGAACTTCATCATTAAAAAGTGCAATCATCGACGAAGATGGAAAAGTTTTAGCCTTCGACCGTCAATTTTTTCTTGCAAAGTCCACAAATCATTCATCTTCTGAATGGAGCGAAAGCTTAAAAAAATCACTTTTAAGATTTTCTCAAAGCAGTTTTGACATTTGTGCAATTTGCGTAAGCGGAAACGGCCCAACTTTAGTTTCACAAAGTGGCGAAACTTTACTTTGGAATGCCGACGTAAGTTCATTAAAAAATCCGACCGAATATTCTGGAAAATCACTTTACATTCCGCGAATTTTAGCTTTCAAAGAAAAATTTCCAAGTGCTTGGTCTGCAAGCGAATATATTTTTAGCGGACCTGAATATTTAATTTGGAAATTAACCGGAAAAGCAGTTTCAATCTTGCCCGAAAAACGATTTCAAGTTGCATATTGGTCTCAAAATGAACTTTTATCTTGTTCACTTACAAAAAATGAATGTCGAAAATTACCGCCATTTGTTTCGCCTTCAACTTATGTTGCAAACTTAACTCAAGAAAGCGTAAATTTTTTTAACGCGCAAAAAATCGGAATAAATCTTCAAACTAAAGTTTTTTGTGGTGCTCCAGATTTTGTTTGTGCCTTAGTCGGAACAAATACTTTAAAAAACGCAACCATTTGCGACAGAGCCGGTTCAAGCGAAGGAATAAATTTTTGCACAGAAAAGCCGTTTTTTGCTCCAGGAATTAGAACTTTGCCTTCTATAATCGACGGACTTTGGAACGAAAGTGTTTTGCTTGGCGAAACTGGAACAAAATTTTCAAATTTCAAAATGATGATTGAACGTAAAACTCGAAAAGAAATTGATTTTGACACTTTAATTCATAATTGTATTCACAGTGATGTTCAAAATAAAATTTTTGGTCAAGGAAAAATTCTTTTGCAAGAAATTTTACAAAATATTTCTGATGGACTTAACTTGCTCAAAAAAGAATTTGTTGCTTCAGGCGGAACTTTAACTTCGTTTCCTAAAAAAATGTCTGTAAGTGGCGGGCAGGCAAGAAATGCTGAATGGAACCAAATCAAAGCAAATTTTTGTGAAATTTCTATTGAAATTCCGTCTTGTAAAGATGCCGAACTTGTAGGAGATGCAGTTTTTGCATTTACAGGACTTGGAAAGTTTAAATCAATTCAAGAAGCCGCAGATAATCTTTGCAAAAGTCAAGTCACAGTTAGTGCACATGGTTGATGATGATTGGTGAGTAACGTCGAGCCATCAGCAACTGTAAAAAAAATGCTGTCATTCTGAACTTACGGTCATTGAGGTGAGCAGAAATTGAGCCTATCGAAATGACTAAACAACTGTCATTCCCATGCATGACACGAAAATCTGTAAATAAAAAAACTCAAGCGTCCTTTTTCTCAGAATTAAGATTTTGCACATCTTCTTTTATTGTAGAATCTCTTTTTTGCTTTTCATTTGCTTTTTCTAGCACAAATCTAAAAAAGAAATCTTCCAAAGTGTGCTGCGGACCTTCAAGATGTAAACGTTTTCTTGCACGAGCGTTGTCTCTACGAACTGTATACAAAAGGTAGAAATCTCTGTAGTCAAGGCTAACATCAGTTTTTACACGCTCGCCCAAGTAAGCACTCACTTCGTCACGCCCAATCGCCTTAACGCCTTTTTCTTTTAAAATCTTTCGCAAACGTAAAATCTGCTCGTAAGAAAGTCCAAACAAAAATTCTTCCATTGCCTGCGAAACTTCTTGATTTCCTAATCGAGTTTTAATAAAATCTCGCCAATCTTGATCCATTTGAATGCTAACCAACAAAAGTTCGCTAGTTCCCATCATCGTTCCAAAAGCCGGAGCCAAAGTTCTTCGTGCGTTCCAAACATTTTGCAAAACGGGAGCAATGTCATTTATATTTTGGTCGCTTCTATGTTCCCAAAGAATTATCAAAGCAAATGCTAATTGTCGTCGCAATTCCATCGTAAGCGTATCATCTTTAATCAAATTCAAATAAACATCTTCCGCCATAAGCGTAAACATCATAGAAACTGTCTCATCAGAATATTCTTTCGCCTGTTTTTCGCTCATTCCAGCTTTAGTTCTCGCCAATTTCGACATTGAATAAAAAGTGTGGATTTTAGAAACTAAAAATCCTTTGCCCAAAATCGCTTTAGAAGGCATATGAAGCGTTGTGTCGCCGTCGTGCTGATAAGAAATAATATTTTCAATAAGTGCTTCTGGCGTTCTAACCGAAGAAGTTGTGTCAATTTTTTCAAGAAGTGATGGAAATCGAGCAATCGCTCTTGCTAACTTTTCAATATTTTCAAGTCTTTTTACAACACGCTCGTAATTTGCAGGCGCCTTTTCTTTTAGTGCCGCTTTTAAATTATCAACAAGAATTTGCTGATGAGGAGTTAAAACAATAATTCCAGTGTCAACAGCGTCTTCGTCATCTTCGTCAGATTTAGTTATAAATTCATCAAGACTAACATTTTGAAACTCAAAAGTTTGCCCATTTTCATTTGTTTCGCGAGAAATTTTTGGATCAACAGAAACATATTCGTTTATATCTTCGGAAGATAAAATGTCTTGCGAATTAAGATTTTCTTTTTTCATAAAAATACCTAAAGTGATTCAAATTATAACACAAAAAAGCGTAGTACGAAACTATTTTATTCATTTGCACTTGCCGATATTAAAAATATGAAGAAATTTTTAAGTTTATTTTCATTTTTTCTGATTTTTATAAATATTGCAAATTCTCAAACAAACCAAAATTCAAAAAGTGACAATTCAAATAAACTTTTTTTAAGTCAAGACGATCTTGTTATTGAACAAAACAAACTTGATCCAAGCGAAAACGGATTTCATTTATATATTCGCAAAAAAGACGGAATTGAAAGCGTAATGCTCACCGAAACTTCAAAAGATCCAAGCGGAAAAGCAGACAATTATTCTTACAGAGCACTTGAATGGAACAAATATAATGGCGATGAAAAGAGAATCCTTGACGGAAAGGAATTAAAATCGAAATATGCACTTTATTCTTTGGTGAGTTCTACGCCTGAAAATCACAAAAAACTTGGAAAAGCGTTTCACATTTACATTCCGCAAACTCTTGAATTTGGTTATCCTTGGACAAGAAATGGAAAAGTTGTAGTTGGAAAAGGAACTTTTATAAATATTCGAACTTTTTCAAAAAAATATTGTGATTATTCTGGAGAATTTTTTGACAATCCGTTTATGTTTGATTTTTCAAGAGTAAAAAAAGATCCGCCCGAAGAAAAAATTGTTTTAACTGATGATTATAATTTAAGTGCTGCACAAAAGTTTTCAGAAATTGCAAATGCAAGTGGCGGCATTATTTCGTATTCACAAGAAAATGAAAATCTCTCGCAAGATTTGCTAAAATCACTTGACAAATTAAAAGGTCAAGAAAAAATTGATGTTGTTTTTGTGATTGATTCGACTGGAAGCATGAAAGATGATTTAGAAATTTTAAAAAATCAGTGGATTCCAGAATTTACAAAGCAAATTGAAAGTTTTCTAGATTATAGAATCGCTTTGCTTTTTTACCGCGATTATAATGATTCTTATCTTTACAAGGGGTTGCCGGTAAAATATTTTGCGTTTACAAATCAAATTTCTAAATTTACAAAATATTTAAATACTGTCAGCATAAAAGGCAACGAGGGCGGAGATGTTCCAGAAGCAGTTTACGAAGCCTTATATGCGGCTTTGGAATTTTATGATTGGCGAGAAGATGCAACAAAAAAAATAATTCTCTTGGGCGACGCAGAACCGCATCCTTATCCAAGAGGTTCAAAAAAAATTACTCAAGAAACAGTTGTTAAAATCGCAAATGAAAAAAATATCATCCTTGATTGCATAATTGTTCCTAATAATAAAAAAATTTAAGCTGTTAGTTATTATTTTGCTCTGATTTTTGCAAAGCACTTGTTACTTTTTCATAATCATTTTGGCTGAGTTTCTTAAAACTTCCTGGCAAAACTCCCGGTTGAACTGAATCATAAATTCCTAAAATTTCTTCAAGAATTGGTTTTGCTGCATTATATTTTTTTTGTTTTACATAAATGTGAGCAATTTCGTATTTTCCTTCAACATAAGTTGCCGTGTCCATTCCGTAGCGTTTTAAGAGAATGTCATAATAATTTAGTGCTTGATTTGTTTTTCCGTCGTCATAAGCAGATTGTGCCATTTGGATAATTTCACGATTTGTCGCGTCAAGCGGAACTTCAACTTGCGTAGATGTACAAGAAATAAAATTTGCAAAAATAAAAAGTATTGTTGCAGAACTTAGTAAAAATTTTTTCATATTTTTCATATCCTAGATTTTATCATTTTTTTATATAAACAACAAATCCCTTCTTGCGTTACTAAAGAAGATTTGCCATTGTCGGACTTGAGCCGATAATTTTTTTGCGTTACTTAAAAAAACGTATTGGTTTAGTTTAGCAAATCATGGTTTGTGAGCAAATTCTAATTATGCTTGGTGAACTCACAACGAAGTTTAAAGTGGCAAAGTCGAATCATCAATCTTAAATCCAAAACTTGACGCTTGAATTTTCGTAAATGATGATTTTAAGACATTTTCATTTTTTATAATCATTTGGCTTGAAGAACCGCCGTCAAATTCCATTGCGTCAGAACAATTTAACGCTTTAAAAATTAAAGCACATTCTAAAAAACTTAAACCGATACTTTCGTCTTTGTATTTTTCAACTGCGAGCAAATATAAAAATTTTTTGTCTTCTGGATAAGAAACTGCAATTCTTGCGTCGTGAAGTTGTGTATTAAAATTTTGTGTAATTTTTGAATCTTTTAGAATCGTAAAAAATCCACCTAAAACATTTTCTTCATTTTCAAATTCTTCGTCATTTTGATTTTCATAAATTTGCGGAACAAAAATTTCTCTATTTAAGTCGTCAGAATAAATTTTTGAAATGGCAAACGCACTGTATTTTTGAATTGAAGGATTTAATTTTACATTTTGAACTTTGTGAATTCCTAAAATTTGTCTTTTGTTAGAAAAATATCCTAAAAATTTTGTGGACGTTTTAAAAGGCGACGCATTTATTGCAACAAGACAATTATTTTCTTTAGAAAATTCTTGAGTGCTTTGAGATTTAAAATATTGTGCTTTGTGATTTTGATTGTTAGAAATTTTAGAAAAATTTTTTGCTTGCGGAAAAATTTCAAGTTTAAGTTTTGGATTTTGTAAATCAATTTTTACAATAAAATATTTTAAAGGAATGTCAGGATTTTCAAAACTTGTAAGTTCAATTCCGTCTTCAAGTTTTTCCCAATTAAATTCTTGAGGAATAAAAAATTCTTCTTGTAAAGGAAAATCGTAATCTTTTTGAATTTTAAAACTTTGGCAAGAAAACAAAATTAAACTTGCGAAAATCAAAAAGTTTGCAAATATAAAATTCAATTTTTTCATCAAAAGAATTATATCTTATTTTTAAGTTTTTGAAAATTTATCAAAAAAATCGTAAAAGTCATCAAGTATAAAATCATCTAATCATAAAATCATCTAATCATAAAATCATCTAATTTACTAAATTTTATAAGTGAAATAAAATGTTTTTATGAAAATGATAATTATGGGTTCGGGAACAAGTCATGGCGTTCCTGTGATTGGCTGCAAATGTAAAGTTTGTACATCAAAAAATCCAAAAGATAAACGAAATAGATGTTCCGCTTATATTTTTGATCCGGTGAATCTTGTTGTTGACACTGGACCTGAGTTTCGTATTCAAGCCTTAAAATTTGGAATTGAAAAAATTGATGCGGTTTGCATAACTCATTCTCACGCTGATCATTTAAACGGACTCGACGATTTAAGAATTTTTAGTCATACGCAAGCGGTTGATCCTTCAAAAAATACTTTTGAAACTCAAGGAAACGGACTTCCAATTTACGCAAATTCTCGTGCGATTATTGATACTGTAAATCGCTTTGATTATATTTTTAAGCCAGTTAAAGAAGGTGGCGGAAAACCAAAACTTGACTTGCACGATGTTAGAGTTTTTGGCGAGAATAATCCAATTTATGTAAAAAACAATAAATCATTTAAAATTATTCCAGTTCCTTTGCTACACGGAACTTTGATGGACACAGGTTATCTTTTTCTTGAATCAAAAGATGATTTTAAAACTTCAAAAGGCATTGCTTACTTAACTGATTGTAATAAAATCGAAGATTCGTCGTTTGCCTTGATTGAAAGAAATTGCAGTTCTTTGGAACATTTAGTTATTGATGCTCTTCGCGTAGAAAAACATTCAACTCACTTTTCTTTTGAAGAAGCTCTCTCTGCGGCAGAAAGAATTTGTGCTAAACACACTTGGTTTACGCATATGACTCACAATATGTCTGATGATGAAATAAATGATTTTATAAAAGAAAAATTGCCTTCTTATCCAAAACTTCAAGAAATTTGCAAAAACGGCGGAAGTGTTTCAACTGCTTACGATGGTTTACTTTTAGAAACTTGATTTTACAGTTAGAGTGCGTCATTGCGAGAATTTTAATCCGAAGCAATCTATTGAATCTTAGTACAAAAAAATCCCACTCGCAATGAATGGGATTATCTTTAAGAAATGTATTAAATAAATCAAATTTTATTTACAGCAATTAGTTTGCTTTTGGTGCTCCGGCATTTGCTGGAGTAACATTGATTTTCTTTTCTACAAAACCTCTGCGAAGACATCTTGTGCAAACATTAAGTGTAACTGTTGTTCCA
>CAZLXK010000097.1:0-8838 GCA_964563305.1 uncultured Treponema sp. | reverse complement strand
TTCAAACTTAAATTTTTTTCCATTAAGTTCAATTTGAATATCATCATTCTTAACACCAACTATTTGGATGTCATTTCCATTTCCACCAATATGAATAGCACCATTATCAAAGTTAGGGTTACTAAAATCAATTCTCATTATCTCAATCCCAATACAGACTGAATTGAAGAATCATAACTAATCCAAGCAAGAATAGCAATTACTTCAATAACAATTCCAATCTTTTTAGTATGTCTAAAAAAGAAAAATGGCAATCCAAAAACCGCAAGTGCGGCAGCACAATCTCCTGTGTCCATTTCTTACCCCTTAGTTAAAGAACTTAACCTGCTTATAAACCCTTACTTCCTGAATATCTTTCTTATTTCTCAATTTGATTTCAAGGTCTTCAGCAGAAGAATCATATTCATCTTCATTTTCGATGCACTCAACATTTGTAGTTCCATCATTGTAAATGGTTACAAACTTCCAAACTCCACGTCCAGATGCTGAATCAAATCTTTTGAATTCGCCATCCATAATTTGCTCTTCATCAATCTTATCTATGTTTGGATTGATTTCCATTTTAATCTTAAAGATATTCTTTACTCCATTATCTTTAAGCCATTTTGCAATCTCATTATTCTGATAAATCATATCAAGAATATTTTCTGCCATCGGCAAATCACAATTAAAATCAATGCAATCTTTAAATCTTTTATTTGCCTCAACCTCTCCAAGAGTATTATCTCTATCATTAGTAAACTCATTGATTAAGTTTGCCAACTCTTCACCATTATCAACTGTCTTTGACAAAATAATTGAACCATAAATTCTCATTTCTTACCACCTTATGTAATTATTATAAATTATAATTAAGAAAATTTTCGGTCTAAATTACTCAAGGAGGGGGTCGAACCCTCAATCCCAATAGGGCATTTGATCTTAAGTCAAATGTGTATTCCAATTCCACCACTTGAGCATAAACGTTAATTCATTAAAGTAGAATTAACAAGAACTACTCATTCAGTTAAGATGAATAAGCAAACCTAAGCGTTTGATGGTATTCACGTATAACCACACTTTGAAGATTAGCATTAACTGCTTTTTCAACTTATTGAAAAAGTCTAAACGAATCAGAAATATTTTTTAACTAAGAATAAAATATTCCAAACTATCCTTAGCCTTTTAATTGCCGATGACGAATTGTTAAGCCATATTGTTTTTCACATTTATATGTTGTAACATAAGTTGTTGTTTCTGGGTCTAATTCTTTGAAGACTGAACTGATTGTTTCTGCTTCATCCTCTGCTTCTTTTTTAGTATTGAAAAGTCTTTCAAGATATTCATCGCCATATTCGCTTACACACTCTAAATATCCGTCAAGAATGTTTTGCTTAAACTCTTGCTTTGTCATTTTTTACCACCTTATGTAACTATTATAAATTCTTTCTAATTTATTTTTTGGTCTATTTTAGAGTAAGTTAAGCACATCAAAAATATGGTCAGTAAAAGCCTCATCATTTTCATATAATGCTTCAAAATAATTTGCAAAGACTTCTCTATTTTCTTTAAGAAGTTCATCCAATTTCTCTTGACTATTTAAAAGTAATTGCTTCTTCTCTTTCCAATCAGAAACAATACTATCTATCAACATTTTTCGTTTATTTCCATTGCTATACTCAACAGCATATTTTTCACCATATTCTTTTTGAGTTTTAATTTCGTCTTCAATTTCTCTTCTCACTTCTTCTTCAGTATCATCTTCATTTACATAATACGAAAGACTCTCACCACAATCAAAAAATTCTTCTTTTGCTTTCTCTAATGTCATTTTTTACCACCTTATATAGACCATCACTAACTACCAACAGTTAGTGATGCAGTAACTAATTGTTACCATTGGGAACCTTCAGATAACCCACAACAGTTCCACCTTTCTATATTTATCAATTACTTGATAGAGGGTTTTAAGTTACTCTTCTTCTTCCAATTTGAGCGTTACTTCAACCGCCTTTCCATTCTTCCATTTCACCTGTTTAACATAGCAATCGTGAAACTCAATTTTTACCACCTTATGTAATTATTATACTCTCTCTTTATTTTATTTTTTGGTCTAAATTGACCACCCATTGCTTATTAAACCAAGTGTCAATAAACAATTCCCACAAAATCCTACTATTATTGCACTTATTATAAATGGCAATCCAATTAGCATCCCCATTCCAGTAAATACAATAAATACAATTACTTCAAATAGTATCTTTTCAATTATACTCATTTCCTTAACCCATAAAACCTCACATATGGCTTACCAGCCTCTTTACTGATAACAAACCCATAATATTTAACCCCATTTAATTGAGCAGGTTCTACAAATATTACAGCATACCCATATTCACTAATATCACTATCAGTCCCATATGCCGCTAAATATTCCATTTGATACCCGTAAATTAAACTGGTTACCTCTTCATAACTGCTCACCCTAAACGCACTATACGCTTGCATACTACTGAACTCAGCAGGGTCTACTTTTTCAATCTCACTAAAACATACCCCACCAATTAACAGTAGTATTACCCCAATCAGTTTCTTGTGTTCCACCATAGTATCACTCCAACTATCCCTAGTATAATTACCCCAATTATACTACCAATTATCTCTAACCCAATCTTAATAGATGCTAGTTTAAGAAATATGTCCATTTCTTACCACCTTAATTAAATAACCTTTTGAAGTATTACTTTGCAAATAATAGCCTTTGATTTATCAAATCCATATTCTTCTAGCCTTTCAATATCTTTTTTTGCATGATAAACATCAGTATATAATTTTGCTTCACTAAATGATTTGGCTGGCTCTATGGAATATCCACTATCATCACTCCAATTTCCACTACTAACATAGCGTTTTTTCCCTTCCGAAGTAGAAATAATTACGTAACCTTCATCTTGAACACACCATTTCGGAATATCGCTTTTATTGTCTATAGTATTATAATTATTATCAACTATAAGCATTTCTTACCCCCTTGTGCTTAAATTATAGTTTTTAACCGTTTTTCTTTTTGGTCTATTTCGGTTTAGTCTTAATAATTACCCATATCTGCGTATTCCTTATACCTTAAATTACTCACATCTGCGTATCAGTAAATAATTATTACTCAGTTAAATTGAGTTTTTTTCAGGTTTTATCAGTTATACTGAGTAAAACCTTTTCAAATTTAAATTTGAGAGAGGTCTCACCTCTTTTTGACCCAAAAATTAGTTTCACGTGAAACAATTTCCAATTTACTCCCCTAAAATAGCAAATAGTTTATGCTTTTTAAGTATAGTAAATTAGTTTCTATGCTTTTAAGTCATAAAATAATTTAATCCCATTTGGGAATAATTATTATGACCATAAAAATGACATTTAGAAGAGTTTGAAAGGTAAAGAATGATAATTTACCGACTTGCTTTAGAAAATCGCTCTAAATGAATCCTCAATGCTCTAAAAGGCTATTTTAAGCCATCTTAGCGAACAAAAAAATTATAAAAAATAACGAAATGAAATTATGGTCTAATTATAGCATTTTTTATTAAAATAGTCAAGAAAAAATATAAAAGCCTTAAAAGCATATAAATTGCTTTTAAGGCATAATATTTATGCTAATTAGTTGGAAGAGTATATTATAAAAACTCTTCCAACTAGTACTATATATTATTAGTATGTTATTAGAGTGGAAATTTTTGTCCACTCGGCGATACAAATTTGTCCACTCGGCTCGATTATACTTGTCAAGTTTTTTTAATTGTATAAAAAAGTATACTAAATAAAGCAAATTGACAATTAAAGGAAAAAATGTTATAATTTATATGAAATGAAATTAAATGGTAATTGGAGGTATAATATGATAGAAAATGCTAATAAATGCTATAAAACGCCATTAGATGCGAATAAAGGCATTAGAGCATTAAACTACTATATAAATGTATAGGGGAGTGTAGGAAATAGAACAACGGAGAAACTGCTAGTTTTTTGACTAGCAGATTGAATAGTTTATCTAATAATAGTAATGATAGCAAGTATATCAAAAACGACGTAAATCAATTCATTAAGAATCCAGCCTCTTTTGGTCATATCGTCATTTAGATATTTAGTTTGAACAAGCATAGAGGAAATAATAAGACAAACAAGGCTTACAATAGCACAAGGGACGCTGGGTTTGAAGAAACCAATAATTGACAAAATCATTCCTACTAAATCTATCATTATTTTACCTCTTTTTCCATTTTATCCAATTCCAACTTAATTCTAGGGAAAAGGTTTTGAAAGTGATTTTTATTTTCATTCCTAAGTCTGATTTTAATTTTTCTAGGAAGGAATTTGATTTGCTTACCACCCAAAGCAATATGAGCCTGCTCGTGTTCATTTGCAGTAACGCAATAAATGTTTGAAATATTGTTTGTTCCTTTGACACTTCTAGGTAGATTATGATGAAATTCAAAAAGTCTTCTGTCAATTAGTTCTAGACCGAAATTGTTTTGATGGTCATCAATCAGCATATCAGTAATGTGTTTTCTAGTTGAAGAATTGATTGCTTTTCTGTCATTCAGTTCAAGAAATATTTTGAAGAGTTGGGTAACTTTACTGTTTTTAGTTCTACGGTAATAAGTAGTTTTGCCATTTACTTTTTGAAGTTGCAATTTTTTGTTTAAGTTAGGACAATTATTGTAAATGTAATCAGCAACTAATTGATTCATTTTTACCCGCCTTATGTTTTGAATTATGTAACTAAAACAATTTAATTTTTGGTCTAGTAAAAACTACTAGACCTTAGTGGAGAGATTAACTCTCCACTTGCTTTAGTTAAGCAATCTCAACCTCGACATCCTCTTCTGGCAGAGCGAATGTTTCTGGAACAATCACCTGATAGAACTTAGGGTAACGCTTTGTAGTCTTTGCATTTGCTGGAGGGTTAATCAACTCACAAGCCGCAGTAGCACCTGTTTTTGACTTTGTTTCGATTTTCTTTGCCTCATGGCGTTCGCCATCTGAAGTAATATACTCGAACACATCGTCGATAGCAAGTGAATTGTAATAAGCCTGTGCAATGTTACCTGCTTTAGCACGTGCCTCTTCTTTTGCTTCTTTTGCTTTTGCTTTTGCATCAGCCTTAGCAGTTTTAACAACGTCTTTCAGTCCGTTGACAATCTCATTGAGAGCATCAAGGTTGACTGTTCCATTCTCATCAGTAACATCAGTAACAATCTGTGAAATAATTTTCTGTGTGTTCATAGTTTTTTCCTTATTCCCTATTAAAATGGCGGGAATTATCCAATTTGTCAAGTGAATGATAAAGTCTTAACTAATTCATACGAATTGTCGCTTTATCGCTTGACACGGTAATTATGAAAGTTTACCAACTTGATTTTTGGTCTAGGATTTTCTTTTTGGTGAAATCAATCTAATATCCATTTATGAGTTAAATTATATCGAAGATATAATCCATCTCCAAACCATAGTTATCAGCCATTATTACTCACAATGAATGTCAACTGTTCCATTTGGATGTTTTGTTACTGTAACTTTGTTATAATCAGAAAATGAAAATTTTTCATCAGATATATAGTATTCAAAGTCATCACCATCAAATGCCCTTACTTTTTCTTTACCCTCGTCCTCTTCTGTAAGAGATGCAAGAGCCTCATCGACATTTTTCCACTTTACATCAGTTTCATCTTCATCGTTGTCTTGCAAAAGTTTTATGAAGTTTTTTAAGTCATCAGGTTGAAGATTAAAAATTTTTGCAACTTCACTAAGATGCAATGGGTTATCATTTTTGTCAAAAGTAATGATTGGATTTTCCAAGAATTCATCAACATCTTCTACTAAAATAGAATAGGCAATTTCATATGCCGTTCCATCGAGGTCTTCGTAATTGAGTTTTGATAGAAGTTTTTTCCAACCATCAACTGTAAAATCTTTTGCTTCCAACTGTCTAATAATTTTCATTTTTACCACCTTATGTTTTGAATTATGAAAATAAACCGATTTTAATTTTGGTCTATTTTTCCAATAATCTTTTTGCGAAATATCGCATAAATTCATTTGTTTGAAGAATAAGGGTTTTATAATAATTTGCCTTATCCTCATCCTTAATCCGTGTATAGTGTAAACACATTTTTCCGAGCCTTGACCTTACAGTTGTTAAGTCATTGATATTCCTTAAAAGATATTCCTTTTCAACCATAACAGCCCCTAAGCAAACAAGTATACTAGTTTATATTCCACGAAAGAATTTCGCTTCTTCGCCATCATTACCAACAATCCAAAGTTCGCCATCGTCATCACTTTTAAGTTGAACGTTGTAATCGTCAAGAATATCAGTAATTTTATTGCTGATTTCAATTGCAAGGTCTTCAAACTCATCTTGTTTTTTAGAAAGTTGAGAATCGACTTCTAGTCGCAAATGATTCAACTCTTCAATTGTCATATCTTTTAGTTCTTTCATATCTTACCACCTTATGCTTTGAATTATGAAATTAAACCAGTTTAATTTTTGGTCTATGCCACCATTTTATATAATAATCTTTTTCTCTCTATCTCAATATGAGCCTCTTGATGACAATTCGGACAGAGAAAAATAATATTGTTAATTTGAGTAGTGCCACCATATTCCAAAGGTTTAATATGATGCCCCTCAGTTTTTCCAACGCGACCGCATTTTTCACAAAAATAATGCATCTGTCTTAGAAATTTAAGCGTATAAGATGAAAGGCGTTTACCGCCCAAATCCTCACCACGCAAAAATCTTTCCAATTCAGTCTTTTCTTTTTTTGTGCCTCTTCTACGTCTGTAATAGTGGATAGAGCCATCAGCACTTCTATGAATTGCTTGATATAACTTTTTAGTTTTCTTGCTCAAAAATTTGAAGTTATTTATTGTCATATCTAACCACCTTACAGAGCCGATTATGAAAATAAACCAATTTAATTTTTGGTCTATTTTTTTAAGATTGACTTTTTAAGAAAATTGTGATATAATTTTCTTAATCAAGTTGAGTTGTTTTTCTCAACTTGACGAGGGCATTATGTTAAAAGATAAATTTAATTTTTGGTCTATTTCTTTAAGTTATAAAAAATCATACACTAGTAATTTGTATAGTAGTTTGCTGGGGAAGTGTAGGAAATAGAACAACGAAAAAGTAACTATACAAAAATATCGGTCTTTACTTTATCAAGCACCAAGTTAAGACCGAAAGAAATTGTAGGTACGTTTTCTAAAAAGTAGAAAAGTTGTAAAGACTTAATTTTTTCCATTTTCGCAGTTAATTAAAAATCTAATATAATATAACTTTTGCTAGAGAAAGATTTTACCCTCCGTGCTGGCTTAGCACTAATACTTTGAAATACGACACTTAAAACCATTATTCAGCAATTCATTGAAAAAATAGTCAATTTCATTTTCATTCCATTCACTAATATTCCAACTTAATTGTTTTCCATTTTTTACTGCATCAAGAAACATACTCATACCACCTTTAAGTAAACATCGAATCCATCTTCCAAAAACAAATCCATAAACGTTTCAACTTCGCCGAGTGTCCAATCAGTAACATCAGCAACTTCATTTCCGTGTTTAAGTAATACTTTCATTTTCTCAATTCCTTGCTTGAATGATAGTTTAATTTCAACTTAATTTTTGGTCTAGCATCTCATTAACTAGTATTTTGAGATGCTAGGATTTAATTTGCTAATTGTTAAGCAATTTCAACTTCCACATCTTCATCAGCGACTGAAACATCAAAAGACTCTGGAACAATTACCTGATAGAATTTAGGGTAACGCTTTGTAGTCTTTGCGGTCGCTGGAGGATTGACCAACTCACAAGCGGCGGTTGCTCCCGTCTTTGACTTTGTTTCAATTTTCTTTGCTTGATGACGCTCACCGTCCGAAGTAATATACTCAAACACATCACCGATAGCAAGCGAATTGTAGTAGACTTTTGCAGCCTCACCTGCGTCAGCACGAGCCTTTTCTTTTGCTTCTTTTGCTTTTGCTTTTGCATCAGCCTTAGCAGTCTTTACGACATCTTTCAATCCGTTGACAATTTCATTCAATGCGTCCAAATTGACTGTTCCATCAACTGTAACATCTTCAACAATTTTAGCGATAATTTTCTGTGTGTCCATAATTTTTTCCTTTTTGTTACTCTATACTCTATGAAATATTGAGTAACTATTTAATGATTTCAGGTTTCATACGAAATCTGTTATGATTTTCTTTTATATGTGGCGAAGTCAATCTAACATCCACTTGACAATGTAATTATGAAAACTTTTCAGTTTAATTTTTGGTCTATGTCTTAACCTTGAAAATTGCATCAAGGTAAAACTCATTGTGTAAACTAACTAGTTGCGGATAAGTTAAATCCACAATCAAGTTATTTCCAATTCTTTTCCAACTCTTTTTGAGAGTTGAAAGCCTTTTAATCAAGTTTTTGTTCTCTGTTTCAATGTCAACTAGCATCTGTCAGCCCCCTTGACGAAACCTATTATGAAAATAAACCAATTCAATTTTTGGTCTATTTTTTTCAACTTGACTTTTTCTAAGAAATATGTTATAATTTCTTAGAAAGTAAGTGAAGTATTTTGCTTCACTTGACGAGGGTATTATGTTAAAAGATAAATTTAATTTTTGGTCTATGTTTTATACTGTATTTCTGTATAGTATTTTTTGGAGGAGTGTAGGATTTTGAAAGACGGAATTAGTAAAAAATTAAATTATAGTATAAACAGTTTTCAATTTTATTTTTGGTCTAAATTAAATAACTAGTAATTTGTATAGGCAAGTGTAGGAAATAGAACAACGGAAA
>CAZLXK010000096.1:7201-8841 GCA_964563305.1 uncultured Treponema sp. | reverse complement strand
CTGCGCAAAAAAAAGATTCTTTGAGTCGAGCTCCTCGTTGAATAAAATAGAACCGCATTTTTTACAAACAGCAACATTTGCTTGAATTTCAATCTGTTCACCATAAACAGGATATGTTTCTGCAATGTTTTTTACATCATAGTCCACCATTTCATTGCAATGCTCGCAAAAACATTTCATAATGCACCTCCTAATTGTGAAAACTAAGGCATTTCAAAATCTGCGTTCCGTCATTAGTTACATCAATCTTTAGCTTAATATAAAATTCTGTGTTTTCAATATACCTTTTAAAAATCCAAACTTCCCCAGAATATGAATAGTCCGGCATAGGACCCGCTTTATAAGCTCTCACTTCAAGCGAAAGCAGCTCATTTTTAACATCGAGAGGCGACAAACCAATATTTGAGATAGAATCGAGATTCTTTTTTCTGGGGATAAAAGTCCAACAGCCTGAAGAAACAAGTTCTTTTACTTTGGCAATATACTGCAAGACAAGTTTTCCCGGCAAAGTGCTCTCCTCTTTGTAAATTAATATATATTAAAATTGTGAAAAAGTCAAATTTTTGCGGTCAATTTACCGCAGGTAAAATAATCATAGGTCCTTTTACGGGAAAATTTTATAATATTATCTGAAAAGTAGAATGTAAATGCATTAGTTTTATGATATAATTACAAAAATCATGAATTTATATCATAAAAGGACTTGAAAATGGATTCGCTCGAAATAGATGCTCTTGTAAAGAATCTTCCAGAAATTTATCAAAAAATATATGGGCATTCTCAGTATGATAAATCATCACGCTTTTGCGATGACAGAAAGAATGTGATTTTAAAATGCGTGAACGGTCTGCAAGATTTTAAGGGGAAAAAAGAACTGAATGTGCTGGATTTGGGATGTGCACAGGGATATTTCAGTTTTTCATTAAAAGAAGCTCGGTGTCATGTTGAAGGTGTTGATTTCTGCAAAGAAAATGTGGATTTGTGCAGAGCTTTAAATGATGAAAACAATTTTGACTGTAATTTTTCAATGGAAAAAATTGACTTGGATTTTGTCCGCAACATTCCAGACGGCAAGTATGACGTGATTCTTCTGCTTTCTGTTATTCACCATATTTGTAACGAGCACGGTTTTGAGTATGCCCAATCTTTAATGACGGAACTTGCAAAAAAGGCAGAGATTGTAATAACTGAACTGGCGGTAAAATCTGAACCGCTTTATTGGAACAAAAATCTTCCCGAAAATTATGAGCGATGGTTTGAAAATGTAAAGTTTTATGATGAACTTGCATTTTTTACGACACATCTTTCAGAAATTGAACGTCCTCTGATACGATAGGCAAAACTGGATATTATGAGATTGCGACAGTATTTGATTTTGGCGCACTTCCAGAAGAATACGCTGCTTTTATAAAAGCCTACCTCTTGCGAAAATCACCAAAAACAAACTTTAGGCAAATACAAGAACTGTTCAAGAAATATGTGCTGAACAAGCAAAAAGCAAATTTTTCTACTGATGACTTGTTTCTTATTCAAAACAAGCAAGTAAACAGTGCAGTCCATGCCAACGCAAGCAACACTGACAAGCTTGTTGCAAATCAAATCATTAACCAGCATAGCCAGCGACTAGCGGAGCAGGAGCG
>CAZLXK010000096.1:0-7101 GCA_964563305.1 uncultured Treponema sp. | reverse complement strand
CAGGCTAGCGGAGCAGGAGCGCAGGCTAGCGGAGCAGGAGCGCAGGCTAGCGGAGCAGGAGCGCAGGCTAGCGGAGGTTGCCGCTGAATGCGGCAACCTCCGCTCAAGGATTGAATATGTCAAACATAGAACATTCTACGGCGCGACGACTTGGCTCGTGAAAAAGATTTTAAGAAAGAAATGAAAATTTAATAGAAAATAAAGATGCGTGATTTTATATCGAATTAAGATTTCTTGTATAAAATCATAGCTTACAGTAAACTAGAATAGCTATGGGAACCAAGAATGTTTTTCTTACTGATCAAATAAAAACTGAGATAAATTACTTCAAAAAACTGCACGAATCATATTCTGTGCAACTTGGTTCCAAAAATGTTAGTGTACAGAACGCGACAGATGAAGTTTTATATATGCTTCTTTCAGCTTCTCTTGTAATGGATGTAAGCGAAGACGAATTGTTTGAGTCCTTTGTAATAACAGACAAATCCTTAACTGGAAAAAATGAAACACTGATAGATGCGTATGCTTTTATAGATACAGAAAATCCAAAAGAAAAACAGTTGCATATTTTTCAGTATAAAATTGGCGAAAACAACAATCGTTCTGTCTCTCCAAAAGAGGTTAACAGTTTCGCTACGCTCATTGATAATGAGTTCTTGCACCCTGAACTTGCTGAACAAGATTCACAGAATGAAGCAATAAATGAGATTAAGAGTGTTGTTGAAAACTTTTTATCTAAAAGAGGCAATAAAGTCTATTATAAATGTCATTACATAACGAATTCATCAGGAATAACCCCTAAAAACAAAGATGCTTTTGTATCTTTACTTCAACGTTTTGCTTATGACAAGCAAACAAAAGGATTTGATGTTCAAATTTATGGAATTGATGAAATATCTGACCTTGCAAAGAACGGAAAAATAAGCGTAGGATTGGAAACTCTTGAATTTGAAAAGGATTGTCAAGAAGCATATCGTTATGAGGATAACTCAAACAAGATTGAGATTGGTCTGCCAGGAAAAGTTTTTATTGGTATGCTTAATATAAATGAGTTGATTCGATTGCAAAATAAATATCATCGGAATCAGTTATATTCAGAAAATATCAGACTTTATTTAGGCAACCGCGGTGTAAATAAAGACATCATAGCTACTATTACTTCAGAAGAAAGTCAATGGTTTCCCTATATGAACAATGGAATCAGTATTATTTGTGATAAACTCTCTATGGGAACACCGAACAACAAAAAGATTTCTATTGATGTTGAGAACATGCAAATTATAAACGGTTGCCAAACTGTCAATGCTCTGTATAATGCAAAATATAGTGCGGAAACAAAAGATGAATTTAACTCTTCTAAAGTATTAGTGAAAATTTATCAAATCTCTCCCACTCAAACAAAATTCAAACTGGCTATTATAAAGGCGACAAATAATCAAAATGCAGTAACTTCTTACGCCCTTGTTTCAAATGATCCAATTCAAATAGCAATTCAAAACAAGCTGAAAATACTAGGATACATTTACGACAGAAAGGGAGAGTCCAAACAGCTTTCCCAAAAAGACAAAGTTGTTTCTATGTCAGATGGAGCTATTGCATATAAGGCAATTTATCAATTTGAAGCACGAAAACTTCGTTCAGGAGTTGGCAAGGGGAAAATTTTTAAAAACAATGAATATAAACATCTTTATAAGCCGTCTTATCTAGAAAACGATGGCGAGTTGACTTCATTCTCTGTAAAATTGTTGCTAGCCTCAAAAATCTTAAGTGGATTGCGTGTTCTTATATCAAAAACTGTAGATATATACATAAAGAAATTGCCGATTTTTAAAAAGAGCCTATATTACGTTGCAGGGCTTTTTTACGCTCAAAATGCTAGTTATTTATCAAAACTTGAAGACAGCCTTGTTGATTTGATAAAAGAAAATAATCCGCAGAAAATAAGAAACATAAACTGGGACGCTGACCTTGATAATTGTATACATTCGAACTTTGAAAAATGCATCGATAAATTTATTGATTTTTATGGCAACCTTAAAAATGTAGAAAAAGATGATATTGACAATCTCTTAAAAAATGCAAATTTTGAAAAACAATATTTGTCTATTGATTGCATAAAAGAAATATATGAAATTAATCAGCAAAATCCAAGTGGTGAATTTGAGGATTAACTTTTTCATTCTTGACCCTGTAAAATTTACTGTGTGAATTTTACAGGGTCGAAATCAACGGCTAAAGAACTCTGCTTTCTTCAAGAACCTGAGCAGAAAATCAACTGCGCCTATGATTATGAACCCGTTCCACGTTTAGCAAAGAAATCAACCTCGTTGGTCTTTCGCACTGACTTTCCGTTCTTGTCCTTGCCTACGGTGTCAAAAGTCCCGACATTCACTGTGTAGCCGTTGTAAACCAGCTCGTTGTAAACGATGTTCTCAAGCATCTGCCCTTCGTCGGGAAAGGCGAAATTCAGCCTAGCGTTGCGAAGCCCCGTGTCGGTGAAATAATACTTTCTGAGCGCGCCGATTTCATTTCTGCCTTTCAAATCGTATCTTTTTGCCTCCCGAATCAGAAAAGAATCAGTAAAATAGCCCAGGTATTTTTCCACTGTCAGCTTGTTGCGCTCGATTATATCCTTGAAGTATGTCGCGGAATTCCGTGATGATGTCGGAGGAAAGCATTTTTGAATTTGAGCCTGTCACGTAAAGGTCGATGTTCTTTTCCCTGGAAAGACCGAGCGCAAGCGGGTCGCGGTAAAGTGCGTTTCTGTCGTCGTCAAGCTCTAAAATCAGTATGTTTTTCTCGTCAACGCCATTTTCAAGAAGATAGGCCTTGTATATTTCCTTGAGAAGATACGATTTCCCGCACCGCCTGATTCCTGTAATGACCTTTGGAAATCCGTTGTCGCGGTTCTTGATTAAAAGATTCAGATATTTGTCGCGCTTAATCATAAAATAACTTTTTTTGTAGAATTCTACAGTTTTTGATGTTGCAATTCAAATTCTGAGGACTTAGATGCGCGGCAAGAATTTTTGAATTTGCAATGCGACCTGCAGCACTTCTGCCCGACAGCTCGTCCGCGAAATTCTCGCTTTCCGTAGTAGTTCCTTGCGAAGTATTCAACGAGAAAATTGCCCTCAAAGTGCTTGAAGAACGACTCCACAATGGTGTAAATTTGGGTCAGGCTAATTTTAGTCATGGCGAAGCTTCTTTTTTTGATTTTTTCCTATTCAAAATTTTAGTGAGTTGCGCCTTTTTCGTTAATTTTAAATTAAGTCGAAATTTGGGCTAATATTCAAAATTTTTCACAAAGATTTCGTCAAAAACCTCTTCCGAAACAACTTTTGCATCTTTAAAAATGTAAAAGTTCAATTTAGCAATAAAATTGTATTCTACTGATTCCGAAAAATTATTTGCTAAATGTAAATCATGAACTTTCTTTAATCCAACTGGATCGGCATTATTAATAATAACAATATAATATACACAGTGAGACTTTATAAACCTAAACAGATTGTCTAGTTTACATGGTGTTCTTTTTTCATTTTCTTGTAACTCGTAAAACATATTGAAGAGCCAATACAAATTTGAAAAAGCCTTTTCTATACATTTTTCTTTTGCTCTTGAAATTTTCTGATTTTTAAATTCTATGAAGTACCAAATATTATTCTTGTCGATTAAAAAAGAATCTACAGAAGCCGGCGCATTTAAATTCCAGCGTTTGCTCCCTTTATAGTGGATAGCGGCAATAATTTCTTGGGCGATAGTATCCATACTAATATTTTTTAAATCTTTATATTTCGTTACAAATTTTTTAGGCTCCTGTTGCTTACAAGAATTATCAAGGGAAGCTTCTGAAAGAGTATGTTCAAAATTGATGTCGGTCATTTTATGCAGAGCGCAATATTCATAGATGCAAGAAACAAAATTTTCGTAATTAGTCATCTTCTGTTATTCCATATCTGTATTTCAATTGCTCAATCAATAAACTTGGCTGCACTAAACTTTGATAGATTGGGCGAATATCATTTGTTACATCTTCAAAAACGCTCATATTATCTTCATTACGAGTCAAATAGTATGTGCATTTATCTTTCATTTTGTAAATTTGAGAGTAGAGATTAACAGCCTCTACAAAATGGGAACTATGCGTCGTCAGCACAATATTCAAATTAAAGGCTTTTTGTAAAAGCACAATTATTTGCGCGTACTTCAATTGCCACTCAGGGTGCAAATGAATCTCTGGCTCATCAAGAACAAGGACATCATTATCTTTTATGCTGGAATTCAGGAGAAGCTGCTTAATCATAGCAAAGGATTTTAATCCGGTCGATAAAGAACTTAAATTAAGTCCGTTTCCATCTCCATTTGCAACATAAACATAATCATTTTTATTATAGACTATTTTACCTGGAATTATTTTGTCAATTTCAGAAAAGACATCTTTTAACCTTTCTGATACAAGAATATTGTCGAGAGCTTCTTGATGAATATCGGCAGATTCCTTGTAACGCAATTTTTGATATAAATCGTCTTTCAAATTATTGAGTCCGGCATAACGACCATAGCTATAGTCTTCCCTTGTATTCAATTGGTCAAGCGTATAAGGATTCTCTATATAGGTGGCAGAATTTGTAATCTTTATTTCTTGTTCAAGGTTTTTCAATTGATTATCGATAAAATTGAAATTCAATTTTTTATTTTTTATAGTCAACTGTATATTAGAATCCAGTTTCGTGTTGTAAATATTATTGATTTGATTGTGAAAAACATTCATAAAATATAACGTAAGAATTGTTTCTGTGTACTGTTTTTGACCAATCTGCTTTACGGAAAGCACAGAATTAAAAACTTCATCCTTCAATTTTTGAATGTTATCAAAATTATTATTTTTCTCGATTTGGTTGAATTTGCTGTCAACAATTTCCGAAATGACATTTTTTAAAGCAGTATCAGAATCAGTTTCAAAGATACGTTTAATATCAGAATCAAGATTTCTAATTCCACGAAATCTTATCACAGGCGAATCAGAATCCCAGTACTTTTCAAATGGTTCTCGAATAGCTCTGCTAATCCGTCTTGTTTTAGCAGAGTCTATAGATTTCTCAATATCAATAAGTGAATTAAAAATGCTGCATAAAACTTTGCCTATTGTGCTTTTTCCTGTATCATTGTTGCCGGCAATGACAGTGATTCCGTTGATGTTTATGTCGGCAGTTTTTATTTTAGCAAAATTTGTTATTTTGAGATTCATATTTTTATTATATCATACTCTTTTTTGCTTTTCTATGATGTTGGCGTATGATGTTACTATGAGCTTGTTTCAAAAGTAATCAATGTGTCATGCTCGAGCTTGACCGCCGGTTTATCCGGCATAATCTTAAATCTTTACAAATCAAGAGATTAGAGATTGTCGTGCCAAGCACGGCAATGACATTTTGAAACTTTTGAAACTGCCTTCTATATTTTCACTTTCTGTGATCACTGAAAAATCTATTTTTTGTAAACCCAAGGCAAGTATACGCATGTCATTGCTTTGCCCCAATTCGTATGGAGAAGTTGCTTCCGGCAGTTCAATTTTTATATCAACTAAACGGTCACTTCCTACATTAAAATCAAATGAGAAGCCGCCTGTGACATCCTGCTCAAGCACTTTTTCGCCTTGTGCAAAAACAATGACTTTCTGGCTGCCGTTAAAAACACTATTCGTAAAATCCGCACGCAAATGCTTGCCGGCAAAATTCTCATTTGCCTTGAATTGAACAAGAAGCTCATTCCCGTCTGTCCATGTGCCCCAGCTTTCTTTTCCCGAAATACCTGTGCAAAATCTGCCTGCGTTTGAATCATCACCGTGGAATTTTATCTCAGTGCCATTCAATTCCATTTGAGTTGCAAAATCAGATGAATTTAGCCAAACATTTTTACCTATATCGTATGCATAAACGTTTTTAAGGTTGTGACTTCTAATCCATCCTCGAGCATATGCCATATAATATTCATCGTTTGTCACGTTAAATAAATTCCAGCCTTGCGGATTTTGCCCACTGTAACCATTCAAAGTCTTTGTGTCATGCCAAGTCGCGATTTCGAAAGCATCCATTTGATATATATATGAAGGAATATTGGTGTTTACAGAATCAATGATAAAAAAGCTTTCCGCATCTTTTGGCGGGGCAGAAACACTCTGTATAAATTTCAATTCATCTGAGGTTTTCCAAGCTTCATTTGTGTTTACACCATTTTTATCTATGTAAGAGATAATGGTAATCTTTTAGTATTTTCTTTTTATTTTTGAAATCTAATTTTTTACAATTTTAAATTTTCAAGATAATCAACTCCAATTTCAGTATACGCCTTTAGATATTCTTGACCTTCATATGTTGCTATGCTTCTATTATCATCTAGCATTGGCATTATAAAAACCTTATCTTTGCCGTTTCTTGCATCAAAATATCCTATTTCCCATAGAGTCCATTTTGATTTTTGTGCATTATGGGTATGAAGATATAAAATATAAGTAGATTTATCCATTGCATTTTTTAAATTTGATGCAATCTGTTCAATGTTAGTGTTCCTTTCGCCTATGATATCCATAAAAACAACAAAATCTTTTTTTACTAATTCTCTATACAAACCGTATGCGATATTACTATCAGCAGAACTATGAGATAAGAAAAAATCGTAATGACTTTTAATCATTGTTGATTCATTCAACAATAGCCTTGCACTTTCCGCACTAGTTACAGAAAAATTAATAAATTGTTGTCTTAAATAGCTTTCTTGATAAAACTTATTTCCTAACCGCTTCATAAAAAGAACCTCTTAACTTTTATTTAATCTTTCCAAGAATCAGTAGTTCTATTGTAAGCAAAAAGTTGTCTTGAATTATTTGGATTTATTTTATCTTTTCGATTAAACGCTTCATCTATCCATTTCTGAATGGTTGCAGGATTTTCCGACCAATCATGTAAAACGGCAAAACCGCATTCTGCATTATCATATAAACGAGGCGGTATTATATATGGATTATATTTTTCTTTTCCATAATTAGGATGCGTAGGCAAAAATATTCCCAGCAAACCAGAGCGGGAACTGTTTTTTGTG
>CAZLXK010000095.1:5346-8848 GCA_964563305.1 uncultured Treponema sp. | reverse complement strand
AAGGCGTTAGTGGTGAACATTTTTTAAAGCAACTTCACAAAAGAATTCCAAACTTAGAAGACTAAAGTTTTTCTTGCTAAATCTTAGCAAAAAGAACATACTTTTATTCAAGAAAATTTGCAAATTTTTGCAATTTATAAATCAAACTTAAAGAGAAATCAGAGGAAAAATTATGGCAGAAATTCAATGGAACAATTTGAACAAACTTGAAAGTTTCAAAAAACTTCAATCACTAAAAGGAACTGTTTCGCTTAAAAATGTGTTAAAAGGTGCCGCTGGAGCAAAGCGAGTTGCAAGTTACAATATTCCTATGGGAGCCGAATTAAATTACAATTATGCAGCAAAAGCGGTCGACCGAAATATCATTTTAACTTTTAAGCAAATCGTAAAAGAAGCTCAAGTTTTGGAAAAATTTGCTGACCTTTATAACGGAGCGATTATTAACACTGGAGAAAATCGTTTAGTTCTTCATCATTTAACGCGCGGTCAACTTGGAAAAGATGTAATTGTTGACGGAGTTAATAAGCGAGAATTTTATCTTAACGAACAAAAGAAAATCGCTGATTTCGCAGACAAAGTTCATTCTGGAAAAATCTTAAATGAAAAAGGCGAAAAATATACAAGTGTTTGCCAAATTGGAATTGGCGGTTCTGATTTAGGACCAAGAGCAATTTATCTTGCGCTAGAAAATTGGGCAAAAGCAAACAACACTTTAAAAATGAACGCACATTTTATTTCAAATGTTGATCCAGATGATGCAACTTCAGTTTTAAGTTCTCTTGATATTTCAAAAACAATTTTTATTCTTGTTTCAAAATCAGGAACAACTTTAGAAACTTTAACAAATGAAGCTTTCGTAAAAGATGCAATCAAAAAAGCAAAGCTTGATGTTTCAAAACATATGATTGCAGTTACAAGCGAAACTTCTCCGCTCGTTGGAAATCCTGATTATATGGAATGTTTCTTTATGGACGATTTTATTGGCGGACGTTATTCTTCTACTTCTGGAGTTGGAGGAGCAATTCTTTCTCTTGCCTTTGGACCTAAAGTTTTTGATGATTTCTTAAAAGGTGCAGCCGAAGAAGACAAACTTTCTTGCGAAAAAGATATTACAAAAAATGCTGCTTTAATGGACGCTTTAATTGGACTTTACGAGCGAAACGTTTTGGGCTTTCCTTCAACCGCAGTTCTTCCTTATTCACAAGCACTTTCAAGATTTCCCGCTCATCTTCAGCAACTTGATATGGAATCAAACGGAAAATCTGTAAATCGATTCGGAAAAAAACTTCCTTACGTAACAGGTCCGGTAATTTTTGGTGAACCAGGAACAAACGGTCAACATTCATTTTATCAGTTGCTTCATCAAGGAACAAATATTATTCCTTTGCAATTTATCGCTTATTCAGAAAATCAAACTGGCAACGATGTAGAAATTCAAGGTTCAACAAGTCAAACTAAACTTTGTGCGAATGTTGTGGCACAAATTATTGCGTTTGCTTGCGGAAAAGATGATAAAAATCCAAACAAATTTTTTGCTGGCGAGAGACCTTCAAGTTTAATTTACGGAAAGCAAGTAAATCCTAAAAGCATTGGTTCACTTTTAGCTCACTTTGAAAATAAAGTAATGTTCCAAGGATTTTTGTGGAATGTAAACAGTTTTGATCAAGAAGGCGTTCAACTTGGTAAAACCTTAGCAAAAACTGTTCTTTCTGGAGAAATGAACGGAGCATTAAAAGCGTTTGCTGATTTGCTGATAAAATAAAATTTTGCAAAAAAAACTGGCGGTTCTTGAAAGAAAACCGCCAGTTTTTTTGTAAAGTTTTAGATTTTATAATGAGCAACGCCGTCGCCACTTTCGCAAGCGAAAAATCCTGCTTCGTAACCTACAACTTTTGTGTATTCTTTTTGAACATTCTCTACAAATTCATCAATATTATCTTTGTGAACTAAAGCAATCGCACATCCGCCAAATCCCGCGCCAGTCATACGAGCACCAAGACAAGCTTTTTGCTTTTGAGAAGTTTCAGCCAAAGTATCAAGTTCAATTCCAGAAACTTCATAATCATTTTTTAAAGATTCATGCGACTGATTTAAAAGTTGACCAAGTTTTGCTAAATCACCATTTTTTAAAGCTTGAACTGAATCAAGAACTCTTTGGTTTTCGTAAACACAATGCCTTGCTCTCTTTAAAATCGTTTCATCTTTTATAAAACCTTTAACTTCTTCCCATTTTGAAGGACTAAGCGAGCAAAGTGCATCAAGAGCAACTCCAGAATCTTGCAAAATTTTAAGTGCAGCTTCGCATTGACTTCGCCTTTCGTTATATTTTGAATCAGTAAGACGACGAACTTTATTTGTATTCATTACAACAAAACGATAATCGCCAAGTTCAAGCGGAACATATTCATATTCAAGCGTATTGCAATCCAAAAGAATAGCAGAATTTTTTTTGCCGTTTGCGATGATAAACTGATCCATAATTCCACAATTTACATTCATAAATTTGTGTTCGCTCATTTGACCAAGTTTTGCAATTTCGACGCGACTAATATTAAAACCAAAAGTTTCGCTCACAGCATAAGCAAATCCACATTCAAGTGCCGAAGAAGAACTAATGCCACCGCCCGCTGGAATATTTGAAACCATCAAAATTTCAAATCCGCAAGGAAACTTGTAGCCTTTCGCCTTAAGTTGACTCAAAATTCCGTTTAAATAATTTGCATAATCATTTTTTTTGTCAAAAACAAAATTGTCGTTAATATCAAATTCAAAAGTTCCTGGAAAACGCACGTCGTTATAAATAATTTTGCTGTCTTGCCTTTTACGAATTGCAACGTAAAGATATTTGTTGATTGCAGCCGGAAAAACCTTGCCACCGTTGTAGTCAATGTGTTCGCCAATAATATTGATTCTTGCAGGCGAAGAATAAAGTTGAATGTCGCTTGCCGAACCGCCGTAAAGTTTTACAAATTCAGGAATTAAGTCTTTTGGGTCGTAATTTGTCGCTGTTAAAGATTTCATTTTTGCTCCTTTGCATTTTTATCGCTTAGTTTTAATCGCTTATTTTTAGCCACATTTTATCGAACTTTGCGTAAAATTTTATATTTCTAATATATCATTCAATTTTTTTTCTTACAAGTGATTTTATGAAAACGTTTACACAAATCAACACGAGTAGTTTACACGGTTTTGTTATTTTTTTTGGACGAAGTCTTTTTTTAATGGAAAAATGTTCCTTTGTGCTAAGCGGAAATTCTTTTATAAACCCGCTTTTCGCACTTCCGCTATCGCTTCATTCCTTCGGAACGCTCTTCGAGCGGTGCTACAATCGGGCGTAGGTCTTTTTTTTCGCTAACTGTAAAGTCCAAAAAGTTTAGTGCAATTTTTATCTACAAGTTCGCAAAGTTTTTCTGTGCTTACCTTTCGAGCGTCTGCAACAAAATTGTAAACGTATTCCACAAAGTTTGGATTATTTTTCTTGCCGCGCATTGGAACTGGAGCA
>CAZLXK010000095.1:0-5336 GCA_964563305.1 uncultured Treponema sp. | reverse complement strand
GATAAGGCGAATCTGTTTCAAGCAAAATTCTGTCATCTGGAATATAAGAAAGCAAAACCTTCATTTCTTCAAGTTTCGATTTTTTTGCGTAAGTTACGCTTCCGCTAAAACTTATGAACCAACCGCGATCCAAAAATTTTTTAACTTCAGGCAAATCGTAAGAACAACAATGCAAAATTCCGCAATCGTAAGAAATATTTTTTATGCAATCAAGCGTATCTTCCGCAGCGTCTCGTGAATGAATCACAAAAGGCAAATTTAATTTTTTCGCAAGTTCCAACTGCATTTCAAAAAGTTCTTTTTCTTCGCTGATTAAATTTTTTTTATCTGAAATTTCGCCGTTTTCTGCAAAATCAATTTTGTTCCAATGATGATCGAGTCCGCCTTCGCCAAGTGCAACTAATTTTTTCGCAAAAGGATTTTTCATATTTCTAAAATCAGCAATATTTTTTTCTAAAACTTTAATTTTTTCAAATCGATTTTTTATTGAATCTGTGTCAGGCCAAATTCCTGCACTAAAATAGAAAAAATTTTCAACTTTAGTTTTGATTTTTTTTTCATCAGCATTTTTTTCATCAAACAAACTTAAAACTTTACAAAAATTTTCAAATCGCAAGGGCAAATCGTCGGCTTTAGTTCCAATGTCCATTCCAAAAAAAACATTTTGCTCTGCCATTTTACAAAGAATATTTTTTGCTTCTGTAAATTCTTGATTTTCAACTAAATACGAAAAATGAAAATGTGTATCGCTAAACATAAAAATATTTTATAAAAAATTTGAAGTTTCGGCAAATTTTGGAAACTGGCACTTTTTTTATCGAAAGATTCTTCGCTCTGCTCAGAATGACACTTGAGGCGATTTTAAATTTCATTCCAGATTTACGCTGATGTAAGCACTTTCTTTTCGGTAAGCGGCTGGAGTTTTTCCAATCAACTTTTTAAACTCATCGTAAAATTGGCGGCGCGAACCGTAACCGCATTGAGTGCAAATTTCATCGATTGAAGCAAAACTTTCGCGCAATCTTGAACACGCTAAGTCGGCTCTTTGGCGAGCAATATATTGTCCAACTGAAATTTGCATCGCTTCCTTAAAACATCGTCCCAAATAATCAGGATTTACATTTAATTTATTTGCAAAATATTTTACTGACGCGTTCGGATTTGAAAGTTCATCTTCTAAAACTAACAGAACTTGATTCACCAAAGAATCGCTTTGACTTAAATTTGATTTTTTATTTTCAATAAAACATTCCGCTGCAATATCCAAAAGCAATTTTTCCACCAAAAATCTATAAATCAGCGGAGAAAATCCGGGCTTTTTATATTCTTGCAAAATTTGATTAAATTCAATTTCGATTTTTTGCGGATTTGAAACGTCCAAATAAAAAGGCAAAATTATTTCATTTTGAAAACGCTGATATGCAACCGCTGGACTTGACAAAATTGTTTGTGCTTCTTTTTCGTCTAAAACTTTAGGAAGAAAATATCGCTTTTCATCTTCACTTTCTATGCTGTTGTAAATGTGAACCCAATAATAACTTACGGCTTCTTTGATTTGTTCCACGCCTTTATGCAAATGTCCGGCTGGCAAAATTACAATGCGACCAGGCTTTACTTCAACAATGTCGTTGTCAACTTGCAAAAGCGTTGAATTTTTTTTGCCAAAGATTATTACTGATTCATTTTCAAAATTTCGCGTCATATGAATCCAACCAGGATTTAACATTGCCATTCCGCAAATGTGAGATTTTGTTTGTTCGATATGTCTAAAAAGATAATAAATCATTTTGTCCCCAAAAAGTCGGAAAACCGCACTTTATCTCAATTTTATGTATCTTTTTTTATTTTTTCAACGGACTTAACATTAAACTATGAAGAAATTATTATTAACTTTAGGTTTAACTTTTTTATCAGGAGTTTGTATGTTTGCACAAACTACAGTTTTAAAACCAGAAACCTTATTTGGCGACTCACAAAAACTTGGGCTTGAATATGTTTTGCGAGTAAACCCAGACAGACTGCTTTCTACGGCTTACACTGCAATGGGTCAAAAACCAAAGGCTTCTCCTTACGGCGGCTGGGAAAGTCCAACTTATGGAGCGTGGCAAGACAGAACTTTACGCGGACATTCCTTAGGTCATTATCTTTCGGCACTCGCGGGATTTTATAATTCTACAGGAAGTCAAGAAGCTAAAGAAAAACTTGACTATACCGTTAGCGAAATCAAAAAATTGCAAAGAAAAGATGGATTTTTTGACTGCATTCCGTCAACTCCGTTCGATCAAGTCTTTACAAGCAACGGAAATTTTAACGCCGGACGTTTTGATTTGAACGGTTGGTGGGTTCCGTGGTACGCAATTCACAAAATTTACGCTGGACTTATTGACGCTTACACTTTGGGCAAAAATCAAGACGCACTTGAAATTGTAACTAAAATGGCTGACTGGGCAGTTAAAGGAACTTCAAATATGACCGACGATCAGTTCCAGAAAATGCTTAACTGCGAGCACGGCGGAATGTGTAAGGTTTTTGCTGATATGTATGAAATAACTGGCAACGAAGATTATCTTAAAATGGCAGAACGTTTTATACATCAAGAAATTTATCGTCCTTTGGTAAAAGAGCAAGACAGACTTCAAGGTTATCACGCAAACACTCAAATGCCAAAAATTATTGGACTTGCAAAACTTTACGAATTAACAGGAAAGTCGGAATACCGCAAAGCAGTTGAATTTTTCTTTAAGACAGTTACAGAAACTAGAAGTTACGTAATTGGCGGAAACTCTATTGGTGAACATTTTGGTCCACAATATCAAGAAACGCTCGGACGCGACACTTGCGAAACTTGCAACACTTACAATATGCTCGAAATTGCACAACACGTTTTCAAATGGAATAAAAACAACATTTCTGCGGATTATTACGAAACTGCACTTTACAATCATATTTTAGCTTCTCAAGATCCAGAAACTGGAGCAAAAACTTACTTTGTTTCTCAACTTCCAGGATTTTTCAAAATCTACGGAACTGAAGAAAACGCTTGGTGGTGCTGCACCGGAACTGGAATGGAAAATCCAGAACGCTACAATCGATTTATTGCAGAAGACATTGATCAAACTTTGTACATAAATCTCTTTATTCCTTCAACAATTACAACTGATGATGGTTGGAAACTTGAACTTAGCACAAATTTTCCTTACGAGCAAAAAGCGAATATTAAAGTTATTCAAGCAGGTTCAAAATCTCACAAAATCAAAATAAGAGTGCCGTCTTGGGTTCAAGAAAAATCAAAAGATTCTGACGGTTATACAAACGCTCAAGATTTAACTGCGTCTTATTCGCAAACTGTAGATTTGCCAATGAAACTTCACATTCGACGAGCGGGCGATCATTCAGGAAACTTTAGCATTTTGTACGGACCAATCGTCCTAGCAGCACAACTTGGAAACGACAAACTTCCGCCAGACATTGTTGACAATCAACTTATTTATATGAATTACCGAGCATCAAAAGTAAGTCCAATTACCGCTGACGTTTTAAATCTTGATTCTTGGATTAAAGAAACTGACCCAGCAACGCTGACTTTTGTAACAGATTCTTCGGCTGCAAAAACTGGCGAATCTTATGAATTAAAACCATTTTACGCAACACATCACGTTCGCTACACAACATATTTTAATTCAGAAGATCCAAAATTAGACGCTCGAACTGCAAAATATTCAGAAATTACGATTGATAATGTTGAACCTGGACGCCAACAATCTGAAGTTGAACATAAATTCAAAAGTGAAAATGCTGACGCTGGTTACTACACAGATGTTGACAGAAGTTATCGTTCTCTTGAAGGAGAAAATTCTTTTGTAAGTTACAGAATGAAATTTGACGGAACAAGTTCTAACAAAATAATTGTTAGCGTTTACGGAAAAGATTCTGGAAGCTTAAAAGTAAGTTTTGATGAGCAAGAACTTGAAACTATTACTTTTGATGGAAGCAAAGGTGCTGAACTTGTGGATTTTGAAATTGAAGTTCCAAAATCGCTTGTAAAAGAAAAAGGTAAAGGGAAAAAATCTTTTTACGGAGTTATAAAACTTTCAGGAAACTTAAAAGTTCTTGAACTTCTTACTGTAAGATAAAATTTAACTAACAAAAAATGCACGGAAGCGAGGTTCGACTTGAGCAAAACATCTGCACAAACGTATTCGCAACGAAGTTTCAAGCGAGTGCGGAAACCGTTTTGAGCAAGTCGGTTCTCGATGGGAGTGCATTTTTTATTAATTTTTATTTTAGGATTGGCCAATCATCTTGCCATTTTAATTCTTCAATTAAAAGTTTTGGATTTCCATTATCTTCACGATCATAAGCGTGATAAACCAAATATGTTTTTCCGTCCGTATCTTGAAAAACTGAATTGTGTCCAGGTCCCGCCCAACGCTTAAAACTAAAACCATCGCGTAAAGTTGTTCCGCCACCTTGATTCAAATCTTTGCCAAACATATCAAAATATGGACCAAAAATATTTTCACTTCGACCAAAAACTATGTGATAACTTGAAGCCGTTCCTCTACAACAAAAATCATGGCTTGCAAAAAGATAAAAATATTTTCCACGCTTAAAAATAAATCCGCCTTCAATAGGATTTGGATCTGTGTGACGATTGCCTACGGAAATTAAATTCTTAGGATTTTTACACAAACCGTTTTTATCAAGTTCAGTCATTTTTAATCCGCCCCAAAAAGAGCCAAAAAGTAAAACATCATTTTGATAAAAATCTTGGCAAACAGCAGCGTCAATGCAATTATAAAAACAATTTTCATCAGATTTTATAACAACGCCCTTATCTTGCCATTTATAATTTGCAGAAAAAGGATTTATTGTTTCGTTTTCAGCCAAGCCGATTCCGCTTGTTCGCTTTCCAAAAGTTGAAACTGAATAATAAAGTCGCCATTTTCCGTTTCTATAAATAATTTCTGGTGCCCAAATATCATCTGTGCAGCCAGGAGCAACTTTTTCTACCCAATCAAAATTATGCTCAAAAACTTTGCCAGCGAATTTCCAAGTTCTTAAATCTTGTGAAGACAAAATTATTCCGTGAGTTGAAAAACAATAATAAATGCCATCTTCTTTTACGATTGTTGGATCGTGAGCATTAGGAAAATTTAAGTTTTCTAATAACATTTTTTATCCTCGATTTTGAATGATTTTTGAATGATTGATGAATTTATCAGACTTTAAATTTAGCGTCAAAATTAAACTTGTTGAATTTTTTGAACTTTAGTTTATTCGGATATTTAAATTTTCTGAACAATTGTCTTTAAAAACAAAAAAGTCCTCAGCGA
>CAZLXK010000094.1:0-8901 GCA_964563305.1 uncultured Treponema sp. | reverse complement strand
TTCCGGCACCATTTTCGCCCATAAGTCCCAAAACCGAACCTTTTTTTAATGTAATGTTGATTCCGTTAAGAACTTTGTTTTTTCCAAATGATTTTGAAAGGTTTTTTATTTCAAGTAGATGCTCAGTCATTTTCGTTTGTCTCCCAAACGTAAGTTTTTTTTAGGATTGAGGTTTTGTCGCGGATTTTGCTGACTTGAAGTTCTTCGCAAGAAACTGGCGGTTCTTTTAGTAAACTAGCGGTTTTGTCGCGGAACCACTAATTTCCAAAAGGAAACCGACAGTTCCGCAATCAAAATCACAAATCATCAATAAAAGTCAGCAAACGAAAAGACTCGCCTCTAACTTCTAATTCCTCAATCCTAATTTCTAACTTCTAACTCCTAATTTCTAACTCCTAAACTCTAATATCTAAGTTTATCAGTGTAATCGCGACCAGAATTTGTCTTAACCATATTTACAGCGTAAGCATCAAAACTGTTAAGGTTTGTGAACTTGTCAAGACAAGACGCTTCGTTTTGACCGTCGCCTTGAACAACTGTAAGGTCAAGATTTAAAAGTGGAGCGTAATAATTTAAAGCTGGCAAGTACGAAGAAGACAAAAAGTTATCTGCTGCATTGTAAATTGTAAGCAAAACTTTTTTAGTTGGAGCATTAGTTTGTTTGATTCCAGAATCACGATTTCCCGCAGCATATTGTTGCCAGTTTGAAGCATTAACGCCTACATTCAAAGCAAGCAAAGCTTTTGTGTCAGTAACATAAGTCAAATCTGCTGAAATTTTGTTTCCATATTGATCAGGTTCAAAACATCCTTTCATATAAACGTCATCGCCAGTAAGTCCGTCAAGAAGATTGCGAATTACTTGCAAAGTTGCAGTTGCTTGAGCGTCAACGTTTTGAGAAACAGTTCCAGTTAATTTGCCGGCACCAACCGCTTCAATCGCATCAGCGTTCGCATCATAACCAAAAATCGGAACTCCAGAAGGATAGTTAGAAGCTTGCAAACAACCCATCGCCATTCCGTCGTTATTAGAAACAACCATATCAAGTTGGTCGCCATATTTTGTAGCCCAACCGCCCATTGCGTCAGTCGCAGCGTTAGCATTCCAAGTTGAACCGTCAGTTCCAGTCATTGCCTTACCTTCAAGTTCCACAACTCTCATAGTTCTTCCGCCAACAACAACGCTTCCTTCTTTAGAGTCAGTTGGTTCAGTTGTTCCATTCCAAGTGCCCAACGCTCTTCTAATACCTTCAGTTCTCGCCTTAGAATCGTTATGGCCAACATCTCCTACGCAAAGAACATAACCAATAATGCCATCGCCATTGCGGTCAATTGTAGACGCATTTTGACTAGCAAGCCAATCAGTAATCAATTTTCCTTGAACCGCACCACCACCGGCAGCATCGAATCCAACATAATAAGTTTTGTCGTTCCAATTCATAGTTTCCATTTCAATAACGCCAGTTGTAGGGGTCAGAAGGCTGACGATTAAAGAAAACTAAAGGCTTATCTCTGTTAAGCGTTACAGAAGCCGAGCCAGAATTAGAATTTCTCCGTGAACAACTCAAACTAGAAAAACTCACAGCCGCCAAAACAATCGCAGAAACAGTAAAAAGTACTCTTTTCATAAAATCTCCTTATTTATGGTTTCTATAAGTTTACAACTAGAATTTTCATACATAAAATAAAAGATTTGTTATATTTATTGCATAAATGTTTTAATAATTTGGAGCAAATTCTTCTGTGCTAACCCGCTTTTCGTGGTTCCACTTTCGTTCCATTGTTTCGCTTTTGCTACACAACTCGCTACGCTCACCACTACAATCGGGGCTAGACTTTTCTGCAAGAAAGTGCCAGTCGCTTGTGCTAAGTTCTTGTTGGTTTAGGCGGGCTACCAAATGGTAGCCCGCCCTGTCACTAAAAAGACAAAATCTTATTGCAAAAAAATTTCACAAATCACTTTTAAAAACTAAATTTTTTTTGCTTTCTAAAACAAAATCTTCCATAATAAAAGCCAAAAGTTAGACTTACCTAATTTTTTAAAATCAAAATATTTAAAAAATCAGAAGATTAAAACAAAAAGAGAAAGTTTCAAAAGTCATCTCTAGCGGAGCGAAATATCTCAAATCAGCGATTCTTCGCTTCGCTCAGGAATGACAGACAAGACTTTTGAAATAAACTCAAAATTTTCAAATCTTATCTTGATTTTTTAATTAGGAGAAAAAAAATGTCATTAATCAACAAAGAGGTTTCAGATTTTGAAGTAACTGCATTTCAAAAAGACGAATTTAAAACCGTAACTAAAGCAGATATTTTAGGAAAGTGGAGCGTTTTCTTTTTCTATCCTGCCGATTTTACTTTTATTTGCCCTACAGAACTTGAAGATTTGCAAAATAATTACGAAAAGTTTAAATCAATTTCTTGCGAAATATATTCTGTTTCCACCGACACACATTTTGTTCACAAAGCTTGGCACGATCATTCAGAGCGAATTTCAAAAATCGAATTTATTATGATTGGCGATCCGTCTTTATCACTTTCAAGAGATTTTGAAGTTTTAATCGAAAAAGCCGGTCAAGCAGAACGCGGAACTTTTGTTATAAATCCAGAAGGAAAAATTGTTGCTTACGAAATAAATGCCGGAAATGTTGGTCGCAATGCTGATGAACTTTTGCGTAAGGTTCAAGCGTGTCAGTTTGTTTATGAACATGGAGATCAAGCGTGTCCTGCAAAATGGCGTCCTGGCGAAAAAACTTTAAAGCCAAGCATTGAATTAGTTGGTGCACTTTAAATTCTAATTTTACTTTTTTTAAAATCGTGATATCTTAAACATAAGCTCGCCATTGTGATTTAATACGTTGGTGGGCTTTTTTATTTTACATTTTTTCATCTACGCTTAAAAATCTTGACACAAAAATCTCATTTAATTATTATGTTTCTATAAATAGAAACGCAGCGATTATTACTCTTTATTTAGTCAAAATTTTTCTAAAGCAACGTTTTTCACAAAACTGCATTTTTTGTATTACAAAAAAACTAAAATTTTAAGGAATCAAAATCATGGAAAATATAATTGCAAAAATTGTTGAATTACGAAAAAAAGACATAGAAAAACGCGGATATAATTTTGGTTTTGAAATTCCTAAAACTCGAACTCGCCCAATCAACACTTTTATGGCACAAAAAGGCGTTATTTTAGAAATAAAACGAGCGTCTCCAAGTAAAGGTGACATTTCTCCAAATTTAAACGCTGTGGAAACTGCAAAAAAATATCGGGAAAACGGAGCAAAAGCAATTTCTTGCCTTACTGAAGAAAATTTTTTTAAGGGAAATCTCAAAGATTTAATTGACGTTTGCTCTTCAGTTCAAGATATTGCGGTTTTGCGAAAAGATTTTTTAATCGACGAAAAAGAAATTGAAATTGCGTATTTGTGCGGAGCAGATGCAGTTTTGCTGATTAGCGGAATTTTGCCTTTAGAAAAAATGCTTTCTATGACAAAAAAATGTGCCACTTTAGGAATTCGTGCGTTTTGTGAAGTTCGTACAAATGAAGATGCAAAAAAAGTTCTTGAAGTAAAAAAAATCTATCCAAAAACTATAGTTTGTGGCGTTAATTCTCGCAATTTACGTGATTTTTCTATTGATTTGCTTGTTCCAGCTATGCTCAAAAAAACTTTAGGTGGCGACGTAATTTTTGAAAGTGGAATAACAAGTTCTCAAGCGGCAAAAAAAGTTGCTTCGATGGGATTTTCTGGAATTTTACTTGGAGAATTTGCTGCAAAAAATCCTCAAAAAGCCGGAGAATTTGTAAAAGCGTTTCAAAACCAAACAGAAACTTTATGTGGCAAAAAATTTCTTGAACTTGCAGAAAAATTAAATCTTCCACCTAGAAGATTCTCGCTACTTGAGGCTCAAGTTACTAAGCATTGTCGAAGTATCGAAACTACAACAAGTCAAATCAGCAAATCATCAAAAACATTTAAGGCACCGTTTATAAAAATTTGCGGACTTACTCGAGCAGAAGATGTTTTACTCGCAGACTCGCTTGGTGCCGATTTTCTAGGATTCATTTTCGCAAAAGAATTTGGCAGAAATGTTTATGGCGAAAAATTCACGCAAATTCAAAAAATCTTGCCGCAAACAAAAGCTTTAAAAGTTGCAGTTATTACAAATCCGAATGGAGATGAAGCAAAACTTGCGAGCGAACTTGTAGAAAAAGGCGTTTTAGATTTTATTCAACTTCACGGAATTTCTTATGACGAAGTTCCTCAGAAATTGCAAAATCTTCCACATTATTTTGCCTTAACTGAAAAAATGGGAAACTTAAGCGAACTTTCTCAAAAATTAAATTCTTATGGCGAAGCACGATTTTTACAAGACAGCAAAAATCACAACTACGGCGAAAAAGAACATTTGTGGCTTGCAGGTGGCGTAAATCCAGAAAACGTTGCAGAACTTTGCCAAAAATTTAGTCCAGAATTAGTTGACGTTTCAAGTGGCTTAGAAGATGAAATCTGCGGAGAAAAAAATCCAAACAAAATGAAAAAATTCTTCGCTTCAATTTAAGATTTTCATTATCGCTCTTGTGCGAAGCCTGGCGCAAGAGTTCCCGTCAATCTTTCATAAAGTTTGAACAATTCCGCCCAATTTTAGCCTCGACATTTCGACTATTGAGCAAAAACTTCAAAGGCTCTTTTTCAAAAGCCAGTCGGTTATGAGCATTATTTTTATTCCGTTGTCTGTGCCGACATCGAGCTTGTTTGTAGTAAGAACTAACTTAGGAAAGTTGTCTTTAATCTCTTTTAAGTTTTCGATTTCTCTGTGGTCGTTTTCAGGAAGGCTTCTGCAAACCTGAATATAGATTTTCTCATCGCCATTGATTCCGATAAAATCAATTTCCTTGCTTTCGTTTTTTCCGACATAAACGGTGAATTTCCGTCGCAAAAGCTCCAGATACACAATGTTTTCAAGCATCGACGACACAGATTTCGGATTGTAGCCTAAAAGCGCATATTTGAGCGAAGAATCAGCAAGATAATATTTTTCCTGCGTTTTCAAGACGTTCTTTCCTTGCAAGTCGTAGCGGTTGCATTTGTAGACGATGAACGCTTTTTGAAGATATTCAAGGTAATTATAGACTGACTCGACATTTGTGCTCCGTCGCTGGCTTTTTAGAAAATTAACGATTGAATTCGCGGAGAAATTTTTGCCAACATTTTCAAATACAAAGTGCACAACTCTGTCAAAAAGATCTTTGTTTGAGATGCTGTGCCGTTGTGCGATGTCGCGGTCAACAACAGAAAAATAAATTCCTTCAGCAATTTGATAATTCGTCCGTTCGTCAAAACTGTTCTTTGCTATGAGCGGAAATCCGCCGAACCGCAAGAATGTGTCAAATGCGGATTCTATTTCTTGCGGGCTAGGATTCTGAATTCCCTTGAATTCAAGAAACTCGGAAAAAGAAAGCGGAAGCATAGGAATCAAGACGTAGCGTCCTGAAAGATATGTCGAAATTTCAGACGAAAGTAGCTTCGAATTTGAGCCAGTCACGTAAATGTCTGAATTTTTGTTTTCCAAAATAGAATTCACACATTTTTCCCAGCCGTCAACATTCTGAACCTCGTCAAGCAAAAGATAGCATTTCTTGCCTTCTGTCATCTTTTGAACAAGGTCTGTATACATTTGTTTTGCCGAAAGAATTTCAGAAAAATCAAGATCAGAATAAGAAATGTGAATTATTTGATTTTCGTCAACGCCTTTTTCCAGCAAATAATTTTTGTACAGCAAAAGAATTGATGACTTTCCGCAGCGACGGATTCCCGAAAGAATTTTTACAAGCTGAACGTCTTTGAATTTCAAGAGTTCTTCCAAATATGATTTCCGAGAATAAAGAATATCTCTGTTTTTTCCTGTTTCCATGCTTTCATTTTACATTTGAAATTCGAATTTTTTCAACAAGTTTTTACTGATTTACAATAAAAACTTTGATATATACTATACTTTCTTCTTATTTTCAATAAAAAGTTATCAAATTTTCAAAGATTTTCTTTTTTTCCGATAAAGAATTAGGAATCACATCGTTTTATTTTCTTTCGTCAATCTTTCATAAAGTTTGAACAATTCCGCGACTATCTCCGCTTCCGCCAGCTTTGTGTTGAAACCGTAGGCTTGCATAACTGCACGGTCGTTGGCTTCGTGGGCTTTGCTTTTAGTGACTCTTTGAATCATCTTTATATTCTTTCGCTTTCTCTTCGAGCAAAAGAAAATCATTACATCTCTTGGACAGATTTGTTTTGTTTCCGTTATGAATTTTATGCGAATAGACGACTTGTGCATTTTTTAGGATTTTCTTTTCTACCACTTTTATGAAACGATATTCCTTACGCAAAAGATTCTTGTAATTCACATCAGAGATTTTGTTGATGTCAACATAAGTTCGCTCGTTTTTTGGAACTGGGAACATATTGTTCAAATTCAACACTGCATATTGTTTGATTTTTATAAAGTCAACGCCTTCTTTCATTGTAAAATGTTTTTTCTTAAATGAAGAAAGCGGAACAAAATAATCAAAATCATCCACAGTAAGAACAATTCCAATATATTTGCGGGAGTTTTGCTGGCTTGGTTGCTTGTTGTGAAAAAGGTGTGGTGCAAAAGGCACAAGATAATCAACATACGACGAATTTATTTCATAAAATTGTAGCAAAACTAACTCCAAAAAAAATAGGAGCATTTTGTGCTCCTACTGTTAAAGTTCTCATTTAAAAGGCTGAGATACACCTACTTATAAAGTTCTCATTTATAGAGCTGAGATACACTCACTATAAAAAGTATACGGCTAGTTGATAAAAAAGTCAATTATCTTTCCGTCAGCTTCTCGTACATCTTGAAAAGTTCCGCGACAATCTCCGCTTCCGTCATCTTTGTGTCGAAACCGTAGGCTTGCATAACCGCCTTGTCGTTCGCCTCGTGCGCCTTGCGGAAATAATGTCGATAAAGTTTAGGCTGCAGTTTCGTAATTTACGACAGATAGTTCAGAAATGCGTTTTTTTGCGTCGGCAATTATTTTTTCCAATCGTTCTACCACATCTCCTGAAAACTGGATTTCATCACAAGTTTCACATTTGTAGCACGGAATATTTCTAATCACCAAAACTCCGCCATCAAGTTCTATTGCTTCTGTTGTTGTGCTTTTATAAGTATCGTTTCCGCATTTGATGCATTTCATTTTTGAGCCTCCTTTCTTGTTTTTAAGTCCGCTTCCCATTTTGTTTTATCCGGAACATAAGCCGTAATTAGATAAATTTTGTCTTCATTTATACTAACAACAATATGAATGTAAATATTATTTACTGAAATTCCAAGAATAAGACAACTTGGAAAAGGAAAATCCTTAGGATATTGTTCTATGATTTCTCCGTTGTCTATTGCGTTCATAACATCAGCTATGGAAATTCCTCTCTCATTCATACGCAACTGACCATGCAACGAAACAATAATATTTTTACTCTTATTTATTTTTCTGAAATCTTCGATTGTGTACAAATTTTTCCTCTTATATTCATTATAACATGGTTTTACTGATTTTTTACTAGTTCTTCATACATTCTAAACAATTCCGCCACTACTTCCGCTTCCGTCATCTTCGCGTCGAATCCGTAAGCCCACATAACTGCGCAGTCGTTCGCTTCGTGGGCTTTGCGAAGCTCAAACGGCATCAAAGTTTCGTCGTAAAGACTTGCAAGTGATGAAGTCGGATATTTTGCACGAGCGTCAAAAATTGATTGTGCCGTTTGTTCGATTTTGTTTTTTTGCTCGTCTGTTGCATTAGGAAAAACAAAATTATTGTAAACAATATCATTTGAATATCTGTAATCGCTCTTCAATCTTCCGCAGACGGCGCGCATCCACGCCATGTGGACGGAGGAAGTGAGAACGCCGAATTCATACAAGGTTGCATTATCTATATAAAAAAGTGCATTTGTATAAACATTACCTTTTGGCATAAAACACATTGGAATATAACGGCGGTTTTCACTCGAAACTACTGGAATCACAATACTTTCTGATTCAGGAACTTGAGATTGAAAATATTGAGAAGGGGTGTCTTTTAGAACTTGAGTTGTTACAGCATCGCTATTTGCTCTATATTCATAAACTTGCTGAATTCGATTGTAAATACCTTTGCACGTTTTCATAAGTTGCGGAGGACAATGTTTTAGATATAAACAATATTTTGCTGGAGCATTGTTTAAGAAATCTTTTGCATTGTAATAACGATAAACATAAGGGCTTGCTTCTGGATATTTTTTCAGAAATTCATTTTTTTCAGATTCTGAATTAAAACAAAATCCGCCACCGTCTATAAGTTGTGCTCCTTTTGTCATATCTGGTGCACCTGAAATTTGTTTTCCATTTCTTGAAATTACAACATTTGGAGCATCTAAAAGATAACCGTTTATATTCTTTGCAGGAACTTTTTCTCCTGATTCGGTAAAGATAAATTTTTGACGCGAAGGTTCATTGTTGCCAAAAGAAAATCCTATAATCACGCAATGAACATGAGCTTTTTCTGTACTTTCTGAATCCCAACGGAATGTTCTATATGCAAAATCAATTTTTATTCCTGCTTTAAACAGAGAATCCCATAAATCTTCAATCGATTCACCTTGACAAATTGAATTTGTGCTAACAAGTGCCACTTTAATATTTGTGTTTTGAATTAAATCAGAACTTTTTTTATACCAGCCAGAAACATAATCCAGCATTTTTAAACCTTTATGTTTTTTCCCAAAAACAAATTCTAGGTCTGATTTTTGTTGTGCAGACTGGAGTTTTTGTCCCACAAACGGCGGGTTTCCCATGATGTAATCATAGTGATTGTCATGCTGAACTCGTTTCA
>CAZLXK010000093.1:0-8902 GCA_964563305.1 uncultured Treponema sp. | reverse complement strand
TCTCAAAATCATTGAAGTTTTACGGCGACATCCTTGTCGCCATTTTTTATAAACTGTCAGTTTGCTAAGTATCGAAGCATCGAAGCGAAAGCGTAGTTGTGGAACTCGTAACGAAGTATCGGGCGAAAGCGAGTCGAAGTTTTAGAATTTGCTCCAAAAATCCAAATTAAAAACAAAAATCATTGAAAATAAGAACTTTTTTCACTAAGATTTAGTTCCATGAAAGAACTTCAGTTAAAATATGGATGCAATCCTAATCAAAAACCTGCTCGGGTTTTCATGGAAGACGGCGACTTGCCAATTACAGTTTTGAACGGTAAGCCTGGTTATATTAACTTGCTTGACGCACTTAATGGTTGGCAGTTGGTTAAAGAACTTAAAGAAGCAACGGGACTTCCTGCAGCGACTTCTTTTAAGCACGTTTCTCCCGCTGGTGCTGCTATTGGGCGACCACTTTCCGATACTCTTAAAAAAATTTATTACACTGACAATGTTGAATTAAGTCCTTTGGCTTGTGCTTATGCTCGAGCTCGTGGGGCTGACAGAATGTCTAGTTTTGGTGATTTTATTTCTTTAAGCGACAAATGCGATAAATCGACTGCTTTGTTAATCAAAAAAGAAGTTAGCGACGGAATTATTGCTCCAGATTATGATTCTGATGCTCTTGAAATTTTAAAAGCGAAGAAAAAAGGCAATTATTGTGTTTTAAAAATTGATGAAAATTATGTTCCTAGTGATTTGGAAAGAAAACAAGTTTTTGGCGTAACGTTTGAGCAAGGTCATAATTTTGTAAAACTTGATGATGAATGTTTAAAAAATATTGTTACTGATAAAAAAAATCTTAGCAAAGAAGAGCGTGATAATCTTTTAATTAGTTTGATTATTTTAAAATACACGCAATCAAATTCGGTTTGTTACGTAAAAGATGGGCAAGCGATTGGAATTGGTGCGGGGCAACAAAGTCGTATTCATTGTACTCGTTTGGCTGGCGACAAGGCGGACAAGTGGTGGCTTCGTCAAAGTCCTAAAGTTTTAGGTTTGCAGTTTCGTGATGATATAAAACGTGCTGATCGCGATAACACGATTGATGTTTATACAAGTGATGATTATGAAGATGTTTTGGCGGAAGGCGTTTGGCAGCAATTCTTTAAGGTTAAGCCTGAAATCTTTACTCGAGAAGAACGCAAAGATTGGATTTCAAAAAATACTGATGTTGCTTTAGGAAGCGATGCGTTTTTTCCGTTTGGTGATAATATTGAAAGAGCACATCGTTCTGGCGTAAGTGTAATTGCAGAGCCGGGCGGTTCTGTTCGTGATGATAATGTTATTCAAGTTTGTAACAAGTACGGAATTGTGATGGCGTTTACAGGAATTCGCTTGTTCCATCATTAATTTGCTTGTTTGCGTAGAAAAATGTTATGGGGCTGTCTAAAAAGAATTAAACCCGATGGTTGAGGTTCTCTAAACCTTTAGATTGAGCAAGTCGAAATCACCAAATATAGCGTTAAGGTCATTTCGACAGGCTCAATGACCGTTATTCTTCTTAGATTTCTGCAAATTCTGCGACTTTTTATTTTTATTGCCACGTTCAGTAAAATCAGCGGAAATCTTTTTTTTATGTTTGTCCCAAAAGTAAAGGCATAACATCAAAATTAAACCGCCAACAATCATCACAAAGCAGAAAATTTGCCCAGTTGAAATATTTAAAAGCGAAGTGTTTGTGTAAATTGCGTCACTTCCGTCTTTGCTTAATCTAAAGCCTAAGTCAGCGTCTGGTTCTCTAAAATATTCAATTATAAAACGCACAGTTCCATAACCAACCGTGTATAAAGTTCCTAAAAATCCGTCAAAAGGCTTATGTTTACGCAAAATCCACAGAACAACCCAAAGTAAAAGTCCTTCAAATAACGCTTCGTAAAGTTGACTTGGATGTCTCGGAAGATTTACCAAACGCGTTCCTTCGGCAATCGTCATTCCACATTTTTCAGCAAAATCTTGAACCCAAGTTAAAGACACACTAAATCGTTCTGCTCTCGGAAAAACCATTCCCCAAGGCATAGTTGTAATTCTGCCGTAAAGTTCGCCATTCATAAAGTTGCCGATTCTGCCAAAAGTGTAGCCGAGTGGAATTGCCACGCACATTGCATCAATCCATTTCCAAAGCGGACGCTTGTGCCAAGCACACCAAATAATCATTCCAATTAAACCGCCAATAAATCCGCCGTGATAAGACATTCCTGCAAGTCCAACAAATTTATGAGTTGTAGTGTCAAAAGGCCAAAAAATTAGCCAAGGTTTTCTGCGATAAATTCCAGAAGTGTCATAAACTAAAGTTGAAAAAATTCTTGCTCCGATCAAAAGAAAAATAATTCCGCAAGCAATAAAACTAAAAATATCATCATTTGTAGTTTTTTTGTCTGGCGTGTCTAAAGCACCTTCTTTCATTTGCTTTCGGAGAATAAGATAAGCAGTTCCAAAAGCAAAAATGTACATAAGTCCGTACCAACGAATTAAACCTAAAACTGGAATTCCGGGAAAAATTTCAGCACTAATCCATTTTGGATAATTAATATACAACGGAGTAAAAATCATTTTGTCCTCTTTTAAAAATCTTTAAAAATCAAATTTTAAAGCCTTGTTTTGCAGCGTCAAGAAGTTTTTTCTTAAGTAAAGTATTTTCATTTTTAAGTTGCGTAAGTTCATATTGTTGTTGCTTAATAGTTTCGGCAAGTTCGCCTAAAGTTAACGCTCCAGTTCCAGCAAGTTCTTCAACATAAGCCATTTTCTGAGTAAAGTCATCATTTGCTTCTTCATTTGCAATTTCAAAAGAAGTGTCGGCTGCTTGCGTTAAATCATAATCAGAATCAAATTTTAAAGTTTCTGACTGAAGAATTTTGTCTGCAATACGATAAATCGCTTGAGCAATAATTGATTGCGGTTTGTAAACAATAACCGGTAGCCTTGAAGCGAGAGCTTTGTCTTGCATTGTGTCGCGATAAATAACGCCAAGATGTTCAAGGTTTAATCCCAAATATTGCTGACAAGAACGACGAATTTTTTGAGCACGATCAGCGTCTTTTGGATCATCAATCATATTTAAAACAAGTCGCGGATGAAATTCTGACATTCGCATCTTAAAAAGATTTGTGCTAACTGGATCAATTTTTTGCAAAGTTTCAATAAGTTTAGGAAGATAAAGTCTTTGCAAAGAAGCCGTATCTTTTTTTAAAGATTCAAGATAATTGTAAGCGGCAGTTCCTTTCTTAAAAGTGTTGTACATCATTCTAAAAACAATATTTTTTAAGAACAAATAACCGTTAAGCGTTGCCGTAACTGTTGGAGCCGTAACAACAATTCCTTGAGGTGAAAGAAGAAACATATCTAAAATTGAAAGATGCGTTCCTGCTCCCAAATCTAGAATTAAATAATCAGCGTCAACTTTGTTAAAATGTTTAATTAAATCATTTTTCTGACTTGCTTTAAGAGAAGTTAAACCTGGAATTTCAGAATCGCCGGCAATAAAAGAAACATTTTCGTAATCAGTAGGACAAATAATATCTTCAAAATTCGATTGTCCTGTAAGAAAAGTTCCAATTCCCACTTTTGGAGAAGTTTGACCAATAACCAAATGAAGATTTGACGCACCTAAATCTAAATCCGCCAAGAGAACTTTTTTATTTGCTTGACCTAAAGCGATTGCAAGGTTTGCACTAAGTAAACTTTTACCAACTCCACCTTTGCCACTCGCAACTGGAATAATCTGCATAAAAAAATTATATCAGTGTAAAATTGTCATTTCAAGATAAAATTTTTTTTGCGTTTGGTGAGCATAGTCGAACGCGGAAGCCATTTTTCAAGTCGAAGTTCTTTCCGAAAGTGCATTCTTTTTTAAATTTTATTGAATTGTTCTATAAAAGAACGTAAAATATTTTCACTATGAATATTAAAAAGAATTTTTTGTCATTTTGTTTAGTAATTTTTATTATTTTTTCAACAACTCAATGCTTTGCTCAAAACAATTCAAAAATTTCTGCAAAACGGAATAATCAATATGCTGACATTATTCAGCAACTTTATTTTTATATACAACAAAATTATGTAGAAGAAGTTGATCCAGAACTTCTTTACGAAGGTGCAATCAAAGGAATGTTAGAAACCTTAGATGATCCTTATTCGTCTTATTTAGATAAAGCGGCTTGGCGAAGTCTTACAGACACAACTGACGGAAGTTTTGGTGGCGTTGGACTTTCAATTACAAAAGCGGCAACTTCAACTCCAGAAAAACCTGCGTACGTTTATGTTGCTCAGCCAATCGAAAATTCTCCGGGCGAAAAAGCGGGAATTCAATCTGGCGATTATATTATTGAAATTGATGGCGTTGACACTTCAACAATCACAATGGAAGAAGTTTTAGGAATGTTGCGCGGAACTGTTGGCGAAAGTGTTAATGTAAAAATCCGCAGAGGAAAAAATATTGAATTTGAGCGAACTTTAACTCGAGCAATTATTCAAAATCCAACTGTAAAATATGGAATGATTGAAAACACAAGAATTGGATACATTCGTTTAAGCGAATTTTCTTCAAACACAACAGATAAATTTCAAGAAGCGTTAGATTCGTTTGAAAAATCTTCATATAACGCGTTGATTATTGATCTTAGAAATAACGGTGGCGGACTTCTTTCAACCGCAGTCAATATTGCAGATAAATTTATTGATGAAGGTCCAATCGTAGAAACAAAAAGCCGTTTGCCTTACGAAAATCAAAAATATTCAGCAAAAAAATCAACAACAGTTGTAAAAAATATTCCAGTTGTTGTTCTTGTAAACGGAGCAAGTGCAAGTGCTAGCGAAATTTTAAGCGGTGCATTAAAAGACACAAAAAAAGCGTATCTTGTTGGCGAAAAAACTTACGGAAAAGGAAGCGTTCAAATTCCTTCAGCACTTGTAAATAACGACGGATTTAAAATTACAGTTGCGCGTTATTATACTCCAAGCGATGTAAATATTGACAAAATCGGAATTCAGCCAGATTTAGAAGTAAAGTTTCCAGAATTTTCAGAAGAAAACGAAAAGTCTTTAGTTGAACTAACCGACACAACTACAATCGAAGATTATGTTGAACTTCATCCAAATATGACAGAAAATCAAATTTCTTTGTATGCAGCGGAACTTGCAAAAAAATATAATCTCGAAGAACGATTTTTGCGAAAAATGATTCGTAATGAAGTTAATAAAGCAAAACCAGCGATGCTTTATGATTTGGATTATGATGTTCAACTTGATAAAGCAATCGAAGTTATAGAAAACACAAAAGATTTTGCTTCACTTGTTCAATCAACAAAAACTGTAAAAGAATATAAAGAAGAACTCGAAGCGAGTGAACAAAATCAATCAAAATAAAGTGCTGTCATTCCGAACATGTTACTGAGCCTATCGAAGTATCGGAATTTGTCGAGGAAAGAATTTAATTTAATGAGACAATTTATTTCAGAAAATTTTCCAGATAAAAAAGGTTGCCTTGTTGTAAAAGAAAAACAATTTCATTATTTAAGTTCAGTTTTGCGATTAAAAGTTGGCGATATGATTTACGTGCGACTTCCAAACGGAAAATTGCAAAATATGACGCTTGCAAAATTTGATGAAAATAAAAAGAATTTAATTCTTCACGTTGCAGGAAATTCTGTAGAAAATTTAGAAACTTTAAATGATTTTCAAAACACAAAAAATGATTTTCACGCAAAACCTTCTGAAAAAAATGATCTTTTTGAAATTTGGCTTTTTATGTTCATTGCAAAACCGCAAAAAATGGAGCAAATTGTTCGCCAAGCAACTGAATGTGGTGTAAAAAAAATTGTTCCGATGATTGGAGAATTTTGTCAAAAAGGTTCAGTTGAATCAGCAAAAAAACATTTTAATGCAAACGATGAGCGTTTAAAAAAAATCATTACAGAAGCAAGACAACAAAGCGGTTCGCCAGTAAATACAGAATTTACAAATTGTATAAACGTAAATGAAATTGAAAATTTTTATCTTAAAAATGAACTCAAAAATGACGAAAATTTAACGGTAGTTTTGTACGAACAAAGTTCATTTTCTCAAAGTTTTTTTTCGGCAATCTCAGCAATCAAAAATATTCAAAACTTAAAGAGAATTTGTCTTTTTGTTGGTGCAGAAGGCGGAATTTCTCCAAACGAAATTGAAATAATGAAAAATTTAGATTTTAAGATTATTCATTTTGATACAAATATATTAAGATGCGAAACAGCGGCACTTTATGGAATTGCGGCGATTCAAAGTGTAATTCAGGAGTCAAATTTATGGCAGTTGAAAGAGTAGAAATTTTAGGCGTTCCAGTTGATGTTTGCCAACCTCAAAATCTTGAAAAAGAAATTATGCGTCTTTTAGAAAAACCCGGCACAAAGCAAATAATTTTTATGAATATTTGGGATTTATTAAAGGCACGTAAAAAAAATGATTATTCAGAATGTGTAAAAAATGCTGATTTAGTAATTCCAATTTCTAAAAGTATTTTACGCGGAGCAAAATTCTTAAAAAAAACAGTTCCAGTTCGCTACAATCCTTTTGAAGCAACTATAAGAATTTTAACAATTTTAGAAAATCATTACAGATCTTTTTATTTGTTGGGAGGAAAGCGTTCAAGTTTAATGACCGCAGAACATAATGTTAGAAAAACTTTTCCAAATCTTCAAATTGTAGGACGATATATTGGTTACATTCCAAAAAAATCAGCAAAAACAATAGAAGATAATATTGTGCAAGCAATTTATAAAGCGTCGCCTTCTTTAGTTTTGATTAGCGAAGGAATAAAAGAAAAAGACGTTTGGGCTTTTAATCATAGAAATCAATTTGCTTCGAGCATTTTTATGTATTATCAAGATGCAATCGGAATTTTTAGCGAAAGAAAAACCAGAATTAGCGAAAAAAAATTCAATAAAGGTTTAGAAATTTGGGGCGAAATTTTGCGAAATCCTCTTAAAATTTTTTTAATTTTTCCTTACATTTATTACTTATTTTCGTTACTTTTTGCCCGAATTTTTAAAAAGTGATTAATTTGTCATTATCGGGCTTGACCTGATAATCTAATTATTTTAATTCTTTTGCATTAAGCCGACAGTTTTGTTAAAAATCTTTTCAAGATAACTTGCTTCTCCTTCGCTAAGACTTGCTCTTGACAAAATATCACGCCAAAAGTTTTCCATATCTTTTCGACCGGCAATCTTAAAAAATCCAATTTTCTGCAAATCGTCAGCGATTGTGCCAACTGTAAAATCTAAACGTTTTAAGTCGATTGGCGTGTAGCCAGTTTTTCCTTGAGTTTTAGTTCTAAAAAGTTGATAACAAATAATTTGAACAGCGTGACTTAAATTTAGAGAAGCAAATTCTTGACTTGAAGGAATTGTTACGCCCATTGTACATTCAAGAAGTTCATCGTCTTCGAGTCCAGTTCTTTCGTTGCCAAAAACAACCGCAACTTTTCCATTTTCGCTAGTTTTAGCAGTAAAATCAGAAAATTCTTCGGGAAGCAAAAGTTTTCCTTTGCGTTTTTTGCCTTTTCGTCGCGTAGTTCCAGCACTAAAAACACAATCGGCAGTTGCTTGCGTTATAGAATCAAAAAATTCAGCATTATCAAAAATTTCAGAAGCGTGAATTGCAAGAACGTGAACTTTTTCTACATCAATATTTTCTTTTTTGCCAACAATCCGCAAGTGATGAATTGAATTGTTCGCCATTGCACGACAAGCCGCACCAATATTTCTTGATTCTTCGGGGCGACTTAAAACCACAACAATATTTTCAAGATTCATTTGCAAAACTATACAATTTTTAATTTTATTTCGCTACAATTAGTTTTATGGAAACAAATATTTTTGCTCAAAAAAAATCTTTAATTCTTGGCGGAACAAGCGGAATTGGTTTAGAAATTGCAAAAATTTTATGTGATTTTGATTCTTGTGTTACAGCAATTGGTAGAAAAATTCCAAAAATCGAAAAAAATATAAATTTTATCCAGTTTGATTTTGAAAATTTCTTGAATTTAAAAAATCAGCAGGAATTTGAGCAAAAATATAACTTGTTTTTAAATCCACTTTTAGAAGATACAGATTTTTTCGTTTACGTTTTAGGTCCGTTTGTTCAAAAAAGTTTAGATAAAACTTTAGCGAGCGATTGGCAGCGTTTAGCGTTTTTTAATTATGTTTTGCCAGGAATGTGTTTGTCTTCGCTCTTAAAATCAATGAAAGAAAAAAAATTTGGACGAATTGTTTTTTTTGGCGGAACTAGAACAGAAAGCGTAAAATCTTACAAAACAAATGCGGCTTATGCATCTTCTAAAACTTCACTTTCAGTTCTTGTAAAATCAGCAGCAAGCGAATATTCTAAATTTGGAATTACTTGTAATGCAATTTTGCCAGGTTTTACGCGAAATGCTCCAGAAAATATAAAACTTGTGAGCGAACTTGACTTAGCACAAAAAACAATTTTTCTCTTAGAAAACGAAAGTTTAAATGGCGTTTTATTAAATGTTGACAGAGGTTGGAATCCGTAAAAGTTTTATCTAATTGACTTTTTGGAGATTTACGCACTTTTATTTGCATAAATTGACCTTTTGTTGTACTATATTTAGTGAATTTTACTGTAATTTTTGATTTTCTAAATATTTCTTACAATAAGATTTTGCTTCTTTTGATTTACAAAAAATTTATTCTTAATAAAAAATTATATAAAATTTAAAAAACTTAATATTTTAGACTTTCGATTGAGGTGGCAAATGAATAATAATGATTTGGTTCCTGGTTTTAATGATGAAAAAGACGATAGCCTTAAAATAAATCTTGAAAAAGTAAACGATAAAGAAAATATTATTTTAATCATTTTGAAC
>CAZLXK010000092.1:0-8962 GCA_964563305.1 uncultured Treponema sp. | reverse complement strand
TATTGACATCGTGTCAATTACGAGAATGTGCAACCTTCGGTTGCTTGCGAGGTTTTTGCAAAACCTTGTAGACTTTTATAAATAAGATTAGTTCTAAAAAAAAGCGACGTCCGTGTCAACATCTTCTGTGGAACTGACGTTTTTTTTACATTACAGATGTTGTGCTTCGACTTCGCTCACCAGCCGATTCACCATGAAAAAAACTTCAAGTTGTAGAATAAATCTGAAAAAATTCCGATAATATAGTTGTTCGATAACTTTTTTATCTAACAACTTGTCGAATTTAAAATCACTAAAATAGAGTAATTTTAAATATCGCATTTTTTAAGTAACTTGTCCTAAAATTAAAGTTTCCGAACAAATTTAATAAAATAAATGTTTCTTATGTTGAAAAGTGTTTTACAAAATCAAAAAATTGCCTTTAATTTAAAAATTGAGGTTTTATATGAAAGTTTTTTTTAAGAAAAAAATTTACTTCGTTTTTTTTGGGCTTTTTTTATTAAATCAAAATATTTTTTCACAATCACAATCAAGAAATTCACAAAGTTTTGCAAATTCTAAAAACGCACAAAGTTCAACTTTGCAAAAATCGTCTCAAGAATCAGAAAATAATCTTTCAAACAATCCGCTTAAAAAATACAATCTTGAAAATCTTGAAACTGAAGGCGAAAAAGTAAAATTTGAATTTAAATATCAGACTGGCGATCGCTACAGAATTCTTTCGACGGTGAACGAAGACGTTTTTTACAATCGGATTTACGATCATCACGCAATTATTGTGAACAGAGTTTCGGCAGAAATTAAAGATGTGGACGAAAACGGAAACGCTTTGCACGAAGCAACTTTTATGACTACGGAAGACTCAACTGGCACAATTTCTGGAAATCATTTTACTTATGGCGAAGAATATCATTCAGTTTTTACTCGAAGCAAAGACGGAACTTACTCGATTGGCGATGAATATTTTATGCCAACTGTTCGCGATGTTCCAAAATTTCCTAACAAGGAACTGGCTCCTGGCGACACTTGGAATGCAACTGGGCACGAAGCTCACGATTTGCGTCAATCTTTTAATCTTGAAAAACCTTACAAAGTTCCTTTTGTGGCAAATTACACTTATTTGGGAAGGCTTAAAGAAAACGGACTTTATGTTTTTACGGTAAAATACACGATGGAAATGGAAAGTCCGCAAGTTCAAAATGATTTTACACGCGAAGTTCCTACAGAAATGCTCGGTTTTAGCAACGAAACTATTTTTTGGGATGCTGAAAAAGGAACGATTGACAGTTACGCGGAAAATTTTCGGATTTTAATGTACACGTCTTATGGTAATGTTTTTGAGTTTCGTGGGGAAGCTTACGCTGAAGTTAGAGATTTTGAAAGAACGTCAACAAAGGAAAATCTTGAGGAAGTTCAGAAAAAAATTGATGATTTAGGACTTGACGATGTGAATGTTAAGCAAGGCGAAAAAGGTTTAACGCTTTCTTTGGAAAATATTAAATTTAAGGCGGACAGTCCAGAACTTTTGGAAAGTGAAAAGCAAAAACTTAATGAAATTGCAAAAATTCTTGAGCAATGGCCAAACAATGATATTTTGGTTGAAGGACACACGGCACTTGCAGGAACGGCTCGGGTTCGGCAAAAATTGAGCGAAGAGCGGGCACAGGCGGTTGCTGATTATTTGATTGGGCTTGGCGTGAGAGATTCTTATCACATTTTTACTAAAGGTTATGGTGCTTCAAAGCCGATTGCAGACAATTCCACTGAACGCGGCAAAGCTAAAAATCGGCGCGTGGAAATTACGATTATGGATAAGTGATTTTTTGAGGATTTGCGGTTTGATTTGCGGGCTGGCGGTTGCTTGCGAAAACTGGCGGTTTATTTTGCGAACTGGCGATTGCTCGCGAGAACTGGCGGTTTGCTTTGCGAACTGGCGGTTGCTCGCGAGAACTGGCAGTTAATATTTCGCTTACGCTCAATATGACAACATAAACTTTTGAATCCACAAAGATTTTAAATTGTCGGATTAACTCAGCCAATGACACATTAACAGTAAATCAGCACAATAAATCAAAAATTTTACTTGAAAGAATAGCGTATAATGTTATAATGATAGTAATACTATCAGATGATATTTTTATCAATCTAAAAACAAAGGAGTTAATATGAAATTAAAAAAATCACTTTTAGTTCTTGCCACTTGTGCAATGTTTGCAGTTCCGCTTTTTGCACAAGAAGAAGATTCATCAAATCCTGTACAATACAGCGTTGGTGTTGATTTTGCTTTTTATCCAAAATGGACAAAAATTGGAACAGGCTCACAAACTAATGTTTTGCGATTTGCTCAGTTCGGCGGAATTTACAACAATCTTGAAGGTCGCGTAAATCTTGATGCATATTACACAATCTCAACTCCACTTGGTTCACATTGGCTTTTGAGCGGAGCAAATGTAAACGTAAATGAAAGATTAGAAGTTACGCCAGTTTCCATCGCTCCGAGCACAACAATTTCTTTTACGCCAGTTCCGTTTATTGTTTTCCAATCTGGAGTAAAACTTGGAACAGGTTGGGACATAGGTTCACTTTTTACGGGCGGAATGTCGATTTACAACGGTTCTGATTATGTAGCAGCCGGTGCATTTACAAATCTTTATGCAAAATATTGGATTCAAGGAACTTTCCAATTTGACACAGGAGCAATTATTTCTGGCGACTGGACGCACGTTCAGATGATGTACACTTATCAAACTTATTACGAAGGATTAACTGGTGCTTCAGGTCAAACACTTTGGGCTTGGCAATGTACAAACAACAAAGTTAACGGTTTGCAAGAATATCAGCAAGCAATTTTAGCTTACGCAATGCCTTTAGTTTTAAGTCGTGTGGGATTTGTTTGGGAAAGTGAAAGATATTATAGCGATAACGTTTACCCAAATGCTGACTTTAAAGCTTCTATGCCAATTTACAACTTAAGTGCAATGGCTCAACTTAAATTCTCGCCAAAAGACACGCTTACAGTTCTTGCAAATTTTGCAACTAGAAGAACTTATGCAACTTACGACGAAAATGTTCCAGAAGCAAATCTTACAACAACTGGTGCAGAATGGTACTTCAAGAGAATTGCTTTAAGTTATTCTCACGCATTTTAGTTTTTAAGTTTGTGGTCCCGGCGGGGTTCGAACTCGCCACCTTCTGCTTAGGAGGCAGACGCTCTATCCATAATGAGCTACGGGGCCATTTTTATTGACAAATCAAAAGTTAATTCAAAAACTAGTAACAGATTCTTCACTTTTGCTTGTCGGCAGACAAGTTTACTCAGAGTGACGATATTTTTTTTCTAACAGTTTAGGTGGTTTCGACGCTGCTCAACCACCGTGTTTTATTAGTTAGATTAATTATTTGTCTTTTGCTCTTTCAACAAATGAACCGTCGCGAGTGTCAATTACAATGCGTTCATCTTGGTCAATAAACAAAGGAACTCTTACTTCAACTCCTGTATCGAGAGTTGCAGGCTTTAAAGATTTGCCAGAAGTGTCGCCTTTAATTCCTGGTTCACAATATGTAACGGTGCGAACAACATTGATTGGTAAAGTAACACCAACTGGTTTTCCTTCGTAATATGTGATTTTAACTTCATAATCATCATCTGGAGAAATCCAACCAGCATTATCGCCCAAATCTTCTCTTTCCATTGGAACATCATCGTAAGTTGTTTGATCCATAAAGTGAAATGTGTCGCCATCAATATAAGAAAGTTTTACAAGTTTTTCTTCAAGTTCAACTTCTTCAAATTTTTCGCCAGCATCCAAACCTAAATCTTGAGTTCCGCCAGTAACAATATTTTTTACACGTAATTTTACTGTAATGCCTTGTCTTCCGCCTTTTTGACCAAGCATTTTTTGAACGATAAACGCTGAACCTTCGTACATAAACGCGGTTCCAACTTTAATTTCATTTGTAGTTAACATAAACCTATCCTAATATAAAATTTTCTTTTTAGTATATAAAAAAACACAGTAATTTTCAAGAATTTCACTTTTTGTAGTTTTTTTTTGGAGCATACTTTTTTTATACAGCGAAACTTTTTTTGTGCTAAGCATTGCTCCGCTACATAACCCGCTATTCGTGGTTCCGTGCTTTCGCACTTCATTGCTTCGTTAAACACTTCGCAACTCGCTCAAGTCTGCCAAGCAGCCACGCTCGCCACTACTATCGGGGCTAGGCTTTTTTTTTTACAGTTAAGTTCTATTTTAAGTATTGAACTACGAGTTCGCCCATTTTTTTAGTGCCAACTAACTTGCCAGAAGATTTAACTTCTTCAAGATGACTGCCAGCAATGTCGCCAGTTCGCCAGCCATCATCAAGAACAGCGTTTACTGCATTTTCAATAGCTTTTGCTTCTGTTTCGAGATTGAAACTATAGCGAAGTAACATTGCAGCACTTAAAATTGTTGCAAGAGGGTTTGCTAAATCTTTGCCAGCAATGTCTGGAGCAGAACCGTGAATTGGCTCGTAAAGTCCAGGACCTTTTCCATCGCCCAAAGATGCTGAAGCCAACATTCCAATAGAACCTGTAATTTGAGATGCTTCATCAGACAAAATATCACCAAACATATTGCTTGTTGCAATAACATCAAACTGACGAGGATTGCGAACTAATTGCATAGAAGCGTTGTCAATATAAAGATAAGAAAGTTGAACTTCTGGATAATCTTTTTTAACATCTTCTGCAACACGACGCCACAACTGAGAAGAGTTTAAAATGTTCGCTTTATCTACAACACAAAGTCGTTTTTGTCTTTTCATTGCATATTCAAATCCCATGCGAACAATGCGTTCAATTTCTGGGCGAGTATATTTTTCTGTGTCCCAAGCAGTGTTTCCGTCGGCACTAGTTCCGCGTTCACCAAAATAAATTCCGCCAGTTAATTCACGAACAATCAAAATATTTAATCCGTCGCCAACAATTTCATCTTTTAAAGGGCAAGCGTCTTTTAATTGCTTCCACATAACCGCAGGTCTAAGATTTGCAAAAACTTTCATTCCGCCACGAAGTCCAAGCAACGCTTTCTCAGGTCTGATTTCTGAAGGAAGATTGTCCCATTTTGGACCGCCAACTGCTCCGAGCAAAGCTGCGTCTGATTTTAAGCAAATATCAAGTTGTTCTTGAGGAAGTGGTTTGCCAAATTTGTCGATTGCACAACCGCCGGCAATTACATTTGTGTAGTTCCATTTGTGGCCATACTTTGTGGCAACTGCATTTAAAACATTAACTGCTTCTGCAACAACATCAGGACCAATTCCGTCTCCGGGAATCAAAGCAATGTTTTTTTCCATTTATTTTACCTCTAAAAAAATATTTTGATTTATGAGCATCTCGAAAATTTGTTTTTTGATTTTGGATTTTTCGAAATCTTCTTATAAATTACAAAATATTAGCACTTTATTGGCTTTGTGTCGATTAGTGCCGACGTCGTGTCGGTTTCGAGAATTTACTTCGCAAATTCTCAGGGTTTTATGGCGTTTACGGCGACATCCTTGTCGCCATCTTTTTATTTAGAGTGCATTTGCTTAGTAAATAAAAATGATTGATTAGTGCCGACATCCTGTCGGTTTCAAGAATTTGCTTCGCAAATTCTCAGGGTTTTATTACGTTTACGGCGACATCCTTGTCGCCATCTTCTGTTTTTAGAGTACATTCGCTTAGTAAATGATGGGCGAGTTTGTTAGTTTAGCGAGAGTCTTTGTATTTTAGAATGCATCCTCGAAGTAACAGTGGCGGGCTATCTACCGAACGGTAGTTAGCCCGCCACTTTCCAATGCACAGTTGCAAGAAAAAAACTAGAACTCTCTTGCAGAAAATTTTTGTCTTGGGAAAAACGCAGAGGATCTAGCCCCGATTGTAGCACCTGCGTAGCAGTTCTCTGCAAATGAGGCAGTTTCTTATGCTAAGTGCGAGTAAGTTGTTTCGTTGCTTTACTTCTCGAAATGACGTGATGACTGATATTTTTGCAGAGAATGAAGCAACAGCGGAAGTGCGAAAAGCGGGAAATGTTTGGGGCGGACAGTTTGTGAAGAAAAGTGGCGGCGTGTAAAAAAGCGTGCTACAATAAAAAAATAAAAAAATGCCAAACAAAAAATTCGAGGTTAATTTATGGAAGTTAAAATTATTGATGTAAAAAAAGATATTCTTGCAAATAATGATAAAAATGCTGAAATTTTGCGACAAAAACTTAAAAATAATAAAACTTTTTTGATGAATTTGATGTCTTCTCCTGGAAGCGGAAAAACTTCGACTCTTGTTCAGACGATAAATCAACTTAAAGACAAGTTAAAAATTGGCGTTATGGAAGCGGACATTGATGGCGATGTGGATGCGAAGACGATTGCCACTTTGGGCGTTAAGTCGGTGCAACTTCATACGGGCGGAATGTGTCATCTTGAAGCGAATATGACGGAGCAAGGTTTGGCGGAACTTGGCACGGACGATTTGGATTTGGTTGTGATTGAAAACGTGGGAAACTTGATTTGTCCGGCGGAATTTGACACTGGTGCTGTTAAAAATGTGATGATTCTTTCGGTTCCTGAAGGCGACGATAAACCTTTGAAATATCCGCTGATGTTTAGCACAGTTGACGCGGTTTTGGTGAATAAAATTGACACTTTGGCATATTTTGATTTTGATATGGAAAATTTGAAATCTTATGTGAAAAAACTTAACGAAAAGGCTGAAATTTTTGCGATTTCTGCGAAAACTGGCGATGGAATTGAAGAATGGGCTTCTTGGCTTTACGAGCAAGTTCTTGATTGGAAAAAGTAGTTTTTTTTGCGGAGATTTTCGATGAGATTTGTGATTTTTGAGGACTTTCGCTGAAAGTTTCGGGAGTTTTTGATTTTTTTGTAATTTTCTGGCGTTTATGTTGATTTTTTATTTTAGTTGACGTTCTCTTAGTAAACGAGGGCGAGCAGACTGCCATTCGGCAGACTGCTCGCCCTCGCTCAGTTGATTCACAGCCGCGAGAAATTAAACTGACACTTTCTTGCAGAAAATTTCTGTCTTGTGCAAAACCGCAGGAGACTTAGCCCGCCGTGGAAGCCCTTTAGTTCGCTGTTGATTGACGTAAGACAAGCAACAGCGAATGAGCGTGAGCGAAGGCTAGAAGGGCGGTTTTGTTTGGGGCGGAAAGTTTGCACAGGAAAACTGCGAAACTGCAATAAACTCGCACTTTACAAATTTAAGTGCAAGTCGATTGCTTCGTTGCTACGATTCTCGCAATGACGTGTTAAGCGTAAATCAGAAAAGCAAGCTCCAAAATTCCAAAAAAAATCATTTTAAAATCTAAAAGAAACATTTTTTTTATAATCTTGAGTAAAAAAAATTTTGACTGATAGTAAAACTATCATATATAATAGTATAAGTATCACAAGGAAATTGTAAAAATCGGAAATTTTTGTGGCTGAAAATTTTTATTTCAATCTAAAAATCTAAAAAAGGAGAAATCTATGGAAAGCGAAAATTCTGCTAAATACAACGGAATTGAAACTGTTAGTGGCGATCTTTACGACGGAAAACCTGTTAGGCAAAATATTCTTGCACTTGGTCAAAAAATTACTGACCGTTTGGGTAGAAAACTTAACGAGCACGATCCTGAATATTGGGGACTTAATGAATTTGTTACTGACGAAATGGCTGAAATTGCTTTGCAGATGGACGTGCGAAAACCTATTACTCTTCCGAAACTTGCTAAAAAAACTGGCAAAGATGAAAAATATTTGGAAGACGTTTTATTTAAAATGGCTTTGGCTGGTCTTATTGAATACAACTGGGAAAATCCTAAGCGAGAAAAGCAATATGTTCTGCCAATGTTTGTTCCGGGTTCTGCGGAATTTTCTAATATGAATGAAAAACAACTTGAGGAACATCCGAAAATTGGACGTTTTTTTGAGAGAATGTCTTTTGAACCACTTGAAAAAATTACTCCGATGGTGCCTCAAGGTGGCGCTGGAATTGGAATGCACGTTATTCCGGTTGAAAAAGCGATTGAAACTGAAAATCATTCTGTTAGCGTGGAGCACATTTCGCATTGGCTTAGTAAATATGAAGGAAAATATGCGGCTTCTCCTTGTTCTTGCAGAATGAGTCGTAAAACTTATGATGAAGGTTGTGGAGATGATCCTCGAGATTGGTGCATTGGCGTGGGAGATATGGCGGATTATATTGTAGAAACTAATCGTGGTCATTACATCAACAAAGATGAAGTTTTAGCTCTTTTAAAACACGCTGAAGATAACGGATTTGTTCATCAAATTACAAATATTGACGGCGAAAACAAAATCTTTGCGATTTGCAACTGCAATGTAAATGTTTGTTATGCACTTAGAACTTCTCTTTTGTTTAACACGCCAAATCTTTCGCGTTCAGCGTATGTTGCTCGCGTTACGCCAGAAAAATGTGTTGCTTGCGGAAAATGTGTTGAAGTTTGCCCAGCTGGTGCTGCAAAATTAGGTCAAAAACTTTCTACAAAAAATGGTCCAATCAAATATCCTAAGCATGAACTTCCTGACGCTGTAAAATGGGGACCTGAAAAATGGGATATGAATTACAGAAACAACAATCGCATTAACTGTTACGAAACTGGAACTGCTCCTTGCAAAACCGCTTGCCCTGCTCATGTAAGCGTTCAAGGTTATTTGCGAATGGCAAGCGAAGGTCGTTACACAGAAGCACTCGCTCTTATTAAAAAAGACAATCCTTTTCCTGCGGTTTGTGGTAGAGTTTGCAACAAAAGATGCGAAGCGGCTTGTACTCGCGGAACTTTAGACCAAGCAGTTTCTGTTGACGAAGTTAAAAAATTCATTGCTCAAAAAGATTTAGACAGTAAAACTCGCTACATTCCTCAAAAAATAATTCCTTCAAACAGAGGCGAATTTTCTCAAAAAATTGCAATTATTGGTGCAGGCC
>CAZLXK010000091.1:1547-9072 GCA_964563305.1 uncultured Treponema sp. | reverse complement strand
ATCAAATTCAATTTGCTTAGAATCATCAAAAGCTAGAATAATGTCTTTTTTGTCGTAATTTAAATTGAATAAAAACTTATCAAAATCACAATCATAAGAACCTGTTGCAGCAAAACAATCAGATTTAAAATCGCGAGTAAAGTTTTCTATTTTTGATTTTGCGTTTAGAGCAATTTCTGAATCAAAAGATTTTTGTTTATTTTGTGTGTATTGAACAAGAAGATTTTTTATAAGATTAAGTTCCTCAAGGCTAAGCGTCATAATTTTATTTTACAATGAAAAATCATCACCTACAAGAAGTTTTAGCTCTTCGTTCGTTAAAGTTCTGTATTCGCCAGACATTAAATCTTCTGGCAAAGAAAAATCGTTCATTTTAATTCTTTTTAAGTAAACAACTTCATTTCCAAGTGCCTTAAAAATTCTTTTTACTTCGTGGAACATTCCTTCAAAAAGCGTAATCAAGCAAACTGCATTTGGAAAATCCGCATTTTCGTTTTCAAAATTTTGATTTTCAACATTTTGATTTTCAAAATTTTCAGCGTTAAGATGTTCAAAATTTTCACTTTCAAGATTTTTAAAATCACGCTCATTTTTCCATTCAAGAATTCCGCCTTTACAATCCGCTTCGCTCGCCTTTCCTTCAGCCTCAATATGAACGCCTTTTGCAACTTGCTCCGAATAAATTTTTTTGTGATTTTCATCAACTGGATTTTTTAAGTAAACCAAATAAGTTTTTGAAACATTGTATTTTGGAAAAGTTAGTCGATGATTTAATTGACCGTCGCTCGTAATTATTAAAAGTCCTTCTGTGTCTAAATCAAGTCTGCCAACCATACTAAGGCAACCGCCCAAATATTTCCGCGAATCTTCTGATTTTAAAAGACTCATAACAGTTTCGTGACTGTCGCTTTTTGTAGAACAAACATAACCGCGAGGCTTATTCATAACAAAATATGCGTTTACAAAAATTTCTAAATCTTTGCCGTCAACACAAATTTTGTCGTGATTTAAGTCGATTTTTTGCTCAACAGAATTTGCAATTTCGCCGTTTACTTTAACCGCACCTGAACGAATTAAACGTTTTACATCTTTTCGAGTTCCAAAGCCTGAGTTTGCCAAAACTTTATCTAAGCGTTCTTGTGAATTTTGAATCATAAACGCGATTATAATAGAGCCTATTTCAAAAGTCTATTACGTTTTTAAATAGGCTTTTGAAACTTCTTTAATAAATGATTTTCTGTCGATTGGAAGATTTTTCTGGCGGTTAAACAGAAAAGTTGTTGTGAAGAAAAATTTAATAGCGACAAAAGAATTTTCCCACACAAGCGTTTGATGATTCTGCGATTTTTGAGTGTTTGATAAAAACTGAAATTTTCTTGCAGAAAAATAAAATAAACCTAAAAAAATGCACTTTCGGCAAGAACACTGACTTGAAAAATGGCTTCCGCACTCGCTTGGAAAGTGCAGCGTAGCATCAAGCAAACTTCGTTGCGAATACGTTTGTGCAGATTGTTTTTCAAGTCAGCGACCTTTAGGTCGGTTAAACCTCGTCTACGTGCATTTTTTTAGGTTTGCTTAGCAAAGAATCAATTTACAAAAATTGGTGGCTCAAAAATTACTTGCGACTTTGCAGATTTTACTGCGTGAAGCAAAATCATTGTGGCGTTTTTATTTGGATTTGGAAAAATGAGTTTTAAGTGCTTTATTTCAAGTTTGTATTTTTTTAGCAAAAAAATATTTTCGGTCAAAGTTGACGCTCGATTTATCATAAAAAAATTTCCCTGCGACTTTAACATAAAACTTGCGGTTTTTATAAAATTTTCAAGCGTTTCATTTTCTTGATGACGAGCAAGATTCAGTTCTTGTTTTGAATTTTTTTCGCCAGCATCATTTTTAAAATAAGGCGGATTTGTTAAAACTGAGTCAAAAGAATTTTTTTTAATTTCGGGAAAATTAAATGCGTTTTTTACATCACAATTAATTACACAAATTTTTTCGCTTAAATTATTTAGCAAAACATTTTCTTGCGCTAAAGTGGCCAAAGGTTTTTGAAGTTCTAAAGCATAAATTTTTTTTAACTTGAGTTTTGAACTTAAAATTAGCGGAATAATTGCGTTTCCACTTCCTAAATCTGCAACTAAAGAATTTTGTTTTATGTGATGATTTTTTTCTAAGGCAAAATCCGCGAGCAAAAGCGAATCTGTTCCGTAGCAAAAATAATCTGTGTCTTGAAAAATTTTAAATGAAGTTTTTGGAACAAAATCTAAACGTTTCATTTTTTTCTCGCTGATTTGTGCGAAGTTTTCGCTTTCCGCGACAAATTTTCACTTGTCGTGCAAAGTTTTCGCTTTTCGTGCAAAGTGCTCGCTGTTCGCGTTAAGTGGCCACTGTTCGCGTTAAGTTTCCGCTGCTCGCGTTAAGTGCCCGCTATTCGCGTTAAGTTTCCGCTGCTCGCGTTAAGTGCCCGCTGCTCGCGTTAAGTTTTCGCTGCTCGTGCTAAGTTTTCGCTGTTCGCGTTAAGTTTTCGCTTCTCGCGTCAAGTTTCCGCTGCTCGCGGCAAGTTCTCGCTGTTCGTGCTAAGTTTCCGCTGCTCGCGTCAAGTTTTCGCTGCTCGCGTTAAGTTTTCGCTACTCGCGTCAAGTGCCACTGCTCGCGGCAAGTTTTCGCTGCTCGCGTTAAGTCCTCGCTGTTCGCGACAAGTTCTCGCTGCTCGCGTTAAGTGCCCGCTGTTCGCGTTAAGTGGCCGCTGTTCGCGTTAAGTTTTCGCTGTTCGTGCTAAGTTTTCGCTTTCCGCGTTAAGTGCCCGCTGTTCGTGCTAAGTTTCCGCTGCTCGCGTTAAGTTTTCGCTGCTCGCGACAAATCCTAAATCCTAAATCCTAACTTCTAATTCCTAGCGTCTAGCGTCTAACTCCAACTTTCCGCTTTATCAAAAATAAGGTTCCCAAAAGTAAAGCAAGTCCAATTATAAATGGAACAATCGGATTTCTTATAAAACCTGCAAAAATGTAAGTTACAAAAGAAACCGCTGCGACTGTAATTGCGTAAGGCAACTGCGACGAAACATGATTTACGTGTTCACATTGAGCACCAGCACTTGCCATAATTGTTGTGTCAGAAATTGGTGAACAGTGATCGCCACAAACGGCTCCTGCCATACAAGCGGAAATTGAAATTATCATCAAAGTTGGATTTGTGTTTACAAAAACGCTTACAACAATCGGAATTAAAATTCCAAAAGTTCCCCAAGAAGTTCCAGTTGCAAACGCCAAAAATGCTCCAATCACAAAAACTATCGCTGGAAGAAAACTCATAAAGCCTTGTGCCGAATTTGAAACAAGATTTGCGACAAAAACCTTTGCACCAAGTCCGTCAGTAACGCCTTTTAATGTCCAAGCTAAAGCTAAAATCAAAATTGCAGGAACCATCGCCTTAAATCCGTCTGGAATACAAGCCATGCAATCTTTAAACGAAACAACTTTTCGGCAAACATAAAAAATCACAGTAATTATAAATGCTGCAAATGAACCAATCACTAAGCCCACCGAAGCATCAGAACCAGCAAAAGCGTCAACAAAGTTTACGTGCTCTTCGCCAAACTTAAAAAATCCGCCAGTATAAATCATTCCGAGCGTACAAAAAATTATTAAAATTACGATTGGAAAAATTAAATCTAAAACTTTACCTCGAGTTTTTACTTTTTCAGCGTCGTCTGTTTTAAGCATTTCAGTCGCTTTGTTAAATTTTGCCATTGGACCGTAATCAAAATCCATAAAAATTAGGGCAAACATCATTACAATCGTAAAAAGTGCGTAGTAATTGTAAGGAATTGCCCGAATAAAAAGCGACAAACCGTTTTCGCCTTCAACAAATCCGCTTACCGCCGCAGCCCAAGAACTAATTGGCGCAATAATGCAAACTGGAGCCGCAGTTGAATCAATAAGATAAGCCAACTTTTCGCGACTAACTTTGTATTTGTCTGTAACCGGCAACATTACAGAGCCAACCGTTAAACAATTAAAATAATCATCGATAAAAATAATAATTCCTAAGCAAACTGTCGCAACTTGTGCTCCAACCTTAGTTTTTATGTGCTTTTTCGCCCATTCACCAAAAGCCGCCGAACCGCCAGCCTTATTCATTAAAGCGACCATTACGCCCAAAATCACTAAGAAAATAATAATTCCCACATTCCAACTGTCAGAAAGCTGAGCAATAATTCCGTTCGTAAAAACGCCATCAATAAAACCGCCAAAAGTTCCGCCACACAAAAAAATTCCGCCAATCACAACTCCAATAAAAAGTGACGAATAAACTTCTTTTGTAATTAAAGCAAGTGCAATCGCAATAATCGGTGGCAAAAGGCTCCAAAAAGTTCCGTACAAGGAAGGATTGTTTACAGTTTCTTGAATAATTTCTTCCATAATTAAAAAAATTCTCCGATTTTAATTTTTAATTTTTAAGTTTTAATTTTAATAAATGTCATTCTGAATTTAGTTCAGAATCTGAAGTTTAAATTTTTAATTTTTAAGTTAAAATTCTCCAAAATTTAAGTTTTAATTTTTATAGAAACAAGTGTGCAAACGCTAAAATCCTAATTTCTAGCGACTAATTTCTAATTTTCTCAGAATCAAGTTCCAGCGGATTTTTTATTCCAAGTTCGTCTAATTTTTCCAAAACCGCAATCGCATAATCAATCGAATCTAAAAGATTTGCCGCAGCGTAAGTTTTTATTTGTTTAAGAGCCAAAATTGCCTGTTCATTTGTCATAGTTGCAATGCTTGTATTTTTTTCCATATTTCACCTCGCAAAACGAAATTTTCCAGCAACTTTTATCTCAAGTTCAATCAATTAAAGTTTAGCACAGATTTTTAAAATCCGATATGTAATTTTTTTCCATTATTTTTGATGATTGTTTAGAAAGAATTTTTTTTACTTCACAAAACTGTCAGTTCTTGCAGAAAAATAAAAAATGCACGAAAGCGAAGATAAAAAACTCTCTGTCATTGTCGGGCTTGACCCGACAATCTAAGAAAATTAAGCACAAATAGTGGTTTCGACATTACTCAAGCACCATTTTTCGTGCATTTTTTTATTGTTTACGGTAAGTTCTAGTTTCCAAAATCAAGTGTAAGCAAATTAAAATCTTTATAAAACACAAAAAAAAATCGCAGTTTTGTAAAACGCGTGTGTGGCAAAAATTCTCTAATCGCCACAAAATTTTTCTTCACAAAAATTTTTTCATAAAACCGCCAGAAATTTTATTTTTTAAGAACTAACACTTATTTGGAGAAGAATAAAAAAAATGCACGGAAGCGAGGTTCGACATATTCAAAACATCTGCACAAACAAAGTGCGGAAGCCGTTTTGAATATGTCGGTTCTCGCTGGAAGTGCATTTTTATATTTTATTCATTAAAATAATTAAAAATTTCCACGCTAAGCCAAGTAATTCCATTTTCATAAAAAGTTTTGCAATTTAAAACATAACGCTCATTTTTGTTTGCAAAAGAAACGTAAGGACTATTCCATTCAACTTGCAAAACATCTGCTTGATTTTCGCCAGCAAAATTTTGTGAATTTTCATTTTCAAGTTTTGGCATAAAAATTTTCGTATGTCCGCATCTTGCACAAACTTCATATTTTATTTTGTAAAAAAAACAATAATTTTCTAAAGGAAAAAAAATTTTATTTTTATCATAAACGCGACATTCAAATTCAATTTTATCTTTTCCAAGCGGAATTTTTTGCAAAGAAAATTCATTTTCACTTTTCAAAAACGCATTTTCACTTTTTTCCATATCAGAAAAATCAGAAGAAGAATTATTTTTTTTAGAACAAGAACAAAAAATTAAAACTAAACTAAGCAAAATTAAAAAAACTGTTTTATTATATTTCATACAAAAAATTATACACGAAAAAACTTTTCAGGAGAAATTTAAATTGAAACTAAAAAAATCATTTACAATAAGTTTTGCAATTTTTTCATCAATTTTACTTTTTCAATCTTGCACAAAATTTAAAAATCAAAGTTCATCAAAATTAAATCAAAAAAATTCTTTAGAATTAAGTTTTTCAAAAAAATTAGACAAAGTTCCGCTTTTTTATTTAACAAGTTTGATTGGAAGCGGAAGTGGCGAAAGCGAAACTTTTGGCGAGCAAAAAGATTTGCTTTTATTTTTTGAAGAAGACGATTGCGAAACTTGCAAAAAACTAAAGCCTAATTTAGAAGAATTTATAAAAAAAACAAACACAAAAATTTATTCTTATTCAGAAAACAAAAATGATTCTATTGAAGAAAAAGAAAATTTCTTAAAAAAACTTGGTTCTCCCGACGGACAAACTTTAACAGCCGCTCGCTTAATTGCTTTTGTAAACGGAAAACGCGTTGCTTCAATTTCTGGAACTTACGATCTTGAATCAAGTGAAAAAATTGAAAGTTTTGCAAAAAATTATTTTAATCTTCCTCCAAAAATTAAATCGCAAGAACTTCGCGAATTAAGCGGATTTAAAGATTTAAGGCAAGCACTTAACGAAGAAAACGATTTTATTTTGTATTTAAATAGATTTTCTTGTCCTTACTGTCGTTCTTTGGAAGATACAAAAAAATTCAACACAATTTCTTACATTGCACAAAACTCAAATGCAAAAATTTTTAGTTTAACAAGCGAAAATTCACTAAAAGAATTAAAAAATCAAGTAATTGTTGACGGAATAAAATATAAATCTGCTTTTGAATATCTTGAAAAATCTGGAGCAAGCGAAATTTTGTGGAATTCTAGCGAAAATGAAAAGAAAAAAACTGAATTTATTGAAATTTTAGTCGCATTAAATCTTATAAAAAATAATTTTGATGATGATACAGAATTCTTAAAAGAACTTTCAAACTATGCTTTTTTACAAAAAGATAAATTTCTTAGCGAAGACAGAAATGTTCCTTGTTTTATTTTATGCAAAAAATCTAAGCCGATTTCTCAAGAAAATCAAAGTCAAATAAAAAATCTTCTTCAAGAAGTTTATGAACTTTCGTCTTTTGATGATAAAACCAACGCTGATTTTGCAGATTTTGACTTAACTGAAAATTCTCGCAGTAAAGTCGCAGATTTAAACTTGAGCGAAAATTCCGCTGAAAAATCTGTTTCAAAAAGTCCGCACAGAATAAATTTTACAAATTATTTTGCTCCAAGTGCTTCAAAATTAGATAAAGAAACTTACAATTCATATCTTTTAAAATGGATTTCTTTAAAGTAACCTCTAAAAACTTCAGTTTTTAGAGGTTACTCTAAAAACGCGACGTTTTAAGACTTGCAATTTCAAGGCTTAAAACTCGTAGGCTTCTCGAAAAAAAACAAAAATTCAAGTTTTTCGAGATGCCCTTAAGTTTATTTTAAGTTTTTCTGATATAAATCAAGAATTTCAGCGTTATATTTAAGTTTTTTCAAAATTATTTGAAAAGTTTTAACAAAGCAGTTTATATTTTTCAAGTAAACATATCAAAAAATGCACTCCCAGCGAGAACACTGCCTTAA
>CAZLXK010000091.1:0-1537 GCA_964563305.1 uncultured Treponema sp. | reverse complement strand
CAGTCAATTTTTTAACTTCGTTTGTGCAGATTGTTTTTTAAGTCAGAACCTCGCTTCCGTGCATTTTTTGATATGTTTCTAAAAAAAGTATCATAAAACATTTGGAGGATTTTATGTTAAAAAAAGTTTTAAAACTTGCTGCTTTATTAAGTTTTAGTTCAATCATTTTCTTGTCTTGTTCAAATTCCTTGACAAAAGAAGATGATTGGGAAGATTTTACAGTCGAAGTAAAAGATGCTTCTTTAAGTTCTTACGCAATTAGCGGAAGCACTTTTGCTCACGATCCAACAATTATTTACGAAGAATCTGCAGGACTTTATTGGATGTTTTACACTGCCGACGGAATTGGCGTAAAATATTCATCAGATGCAAAAACTTGGTATCAAGGAACACAAATTTTCGCTTCGGCACCTTCTTGGTGGGCAACTTACGTTCCTTCAAAAACAGATTTTAATGTTTGGGCTCCAGATATCAGTTATTACAACGGAAAATATAATCTTTATTATTCAGTTTCTACTTTTGGAAGCAATGTTTCTTGTATTGGTTTAATGCAATGCACAAGTATCTTAAAAGGTGATTGGGTTGATATGGGACTTGTAATTCGTTCAACTTCAAGTAGCAAATATAATTGTATTGATCCAAATTTTGTTCTTGCGGGAAAAACGCCTTATCTTGTATTTGGTTCTTGGTATGATGGAATTTGGATTTCAAGATTAAGTTCTGGCACAATGAAACCAAACAAAAGTGCTGTTCAAATTGCAGACAGAGATCTTTCTTCTAATGCAATCGAAGGAGCGTGCATTTGGAACAGAGGAAATGGTTATTATTATCTTTTTGCTTCTTATGATGTTTGCTGTAACGGCGTAAATTCCACATATAACATTCGATATGGTCGGTCAAAAAGCATAACTGGACCTTATCTCGACAAAAACGGAAATTCTATGCTTGATAATGGCGGAACTGTTCTTTATTCATCAAAAAGTAATCAAATTGGACCTGGCGGACAATGTATTTTTACAACTGCTTTAGGAAACACAGCAATGGGTTATCATTATTACGACAAAAACAACAACGGAACTGCAACTTTGGGAATTCGTGATATAAAAACAGTTTCTGGCTGGCCAACACTTTACTAATTTTCTATAAAAACTGACAGTTAATAAAACAACAAAATGCACTGAACACAGTGGTTGAGCGACGTCTAAACCACCATGTTTTTTAAGTCAGCGACCTTTAGGCTAGATAAACTTCGCTCCGTGCATTTTGTTGTTTTTTTGACACTTAACGCGTCATTCTGAAGCATTGCTGAAGAATCTACTACCTCTTTACTTAAAAAAACGCAAGTCAACTGTAGGCAGGCAATTCAAGTTTTATAACCGCACCGCCCGCTTTAGAATTATAAGCAAAAATTTTCCCGTTCATAGATTCAATTATTGTTTTTGCAATCGACAAGCCTAAACCACTTCCGCCAGCTTTACGAGCGTGAGATGTATCTTCGCGAAAAAATCTTTCAAAAACTTGATTCACATTTTCGCCA
>CAZLXK010000090.1:0-9185 GCA_964563305.1 uncultured Treponema sp. | reverse complement strand
TAAAGCCAAATGTCCAATGTGAATTGGATTAAAACTTCCGCCAAGAATTGCAATTTTTAGTTTTTTGCTCATTGTTCTGATCCGGGAAACTGAGGCGACATTGAATCATCAACCGAACGTTCTTGCATAAAAGTACTTTTTGTTTTTGCTGATTGAGTTGGTTTGTCCGCTGAAAATGAAGAATTTGTCGCTGAAAGAGAAAGATTTTTGTCTTGTTCAAAATTTTGCTGATTTTGCAAATTTTGCTTATGATTTTTTCCAGGTTTTCGCATTGCATTCATTTTTTCAACAAGTTCGATAATTTCTTTTTTCGCAAGTTCCATATTTTTTCTTGTTAGAACTGAAACTGGAATAACTTTTAGTTCAGGATATTTTTCTTGAAGTTGAGATTTTAATTCTTCTGCGTTTTGCTCAACTCCGTCGAGATCAATTTTATTGCACAAAACAATTCTTGGCTTTTCTGAAAGTCCAGCTCCAAATTTTTCAAGTTCCGTCAAAAGTGAATCGTAAGCATTTAAATAATTTGGCTCACTACAATCAATCATAAAAAGAAGGCCGGCAGTTCGCGAAATATGTTTTAAAAATCTTGTTCCTAAACCGGCACCTTCGCTTGCTCCTTCAATAATTCCTGGAATGTCGGCAATTATAAAATCTTTATCAGAATCAACATGCAACACGCCAAGATTTGGAATTTTTGTTGTAAAAGGATAAGGTGCAATTTTTGGGCGAGCATTTGTAAAGTAATTCAAAAGGCTTGATTTTCCTGCGTTTGGAAATCCAACTAAGCCAATGTCAGCCATAACTGAAAGTTCAATTTTAAGTTCACGCTCTTCTCCCGGACTTCCTTTGTGAGCATAACGCGGAGTTTGATTTGTGCTTGACTTAAAGTGAACATTTCCCCAGCCACCTTTTCCGCCAGTAAGGAATTTAAACATTTCGTCTTCGTTTTCTGATGTAAAGTCGTGGATAAGTTCGCCAGTTATGTTGTCGCGGATTGTTGTTCCCGGAGGAACTGGAATTACAATATCTTCACCGTCTTTTCCGTATTTATTCCAACTCATTCCGTCAGTTCCGTTTTGAGCTTTAAAAATCGGATGATAACGCAAATGTGATAAAGTTCTTAAGTTTCTTTTACACTGAAAATAAACATCGCCACCTCTTCCGCCATCACCGCCGTTTGGTCCGCCATTTGGAATATATTTTTCTCTACGGAATGAAATACAACCATTCCCGCCTTTACCTGAGATTACTTTTATTACCGCTTCATCTGCAAACGAAACCATAAAACTCCTCTTTATTAAATTTTGCTAACTTTAAACTTGCCGATTTTCGCTAAACTTTACAAGTGGATTTTTGAAATTTCACTTGACAAAAAAAATACCCAGCAGGAAAACCTTGCCGGGCATTTATAAATACAGTAAAAATTAGTTTGCAGCCTGTGTATTTGCCACTTCTGTAACAACTTCTACAATTTTGCGGTTCATTCGTTCACCATACTTTACAACGCCGTCCGCTGTTGCAAATAAAGTATCATCGCCACCACGTTTTACATTGTTACCTGGATGAATACGAGTTCCTCTTTGTCGCACAAGAATTGAACCTGCTGACACAACTTCTCCACTGTATCTTTTAACGCCCAAGTGTTTTGGGTTTGAATCACGACCGTTTTTTGCGCCACTACCGCCCTTACTACGTCCCATAATATTCCTCCAACGATAAATATCAGATTATAGCTTCTCGCAACTGTACATTTTTTGGAAATTCTTGAGCAAGACTCTTTATTCCTTGCCTTAAAAAATCTCCCACACAAATTAAACGAGATTTTAAAACCTCATTTAGTGTATTTTCTTTAGCATCTTCAACACAGAATGCGAGATTTCCACGCGAAGATGAATCAATACTTAACGAAATTCCTTCAGTTTTTTCTAAAACATCTATTGCTGTTCTTAGCAAAATTGTAATTGCAGCACAAACAATATCGTTTCCTTTTGAAGAATAAGAAGCATGTCCTTTAGCTTTTACACTTTTGAACATACCGAACTTATTACAAACTAAAAGAACATCTGTCATTAAGTTTTATGCCAAAACTATATCTTTTACAGTAACTCTTGTGTACTGTTCACGATGACCAATAAATCTATGATAATCTTTCTTAGACTTATATTTAAGAACTAAAACTTTTTTATCCTTAAATGTTTCACCAACTTCAACAGTAACTTTTGCTCCTTGAACATACGGAGTTCCAACAGAAACTTTATCACCATCGCTTACAAGAAGAACAGTATCGATTGTAACAGTATCGCCTTTTTTAGCATCATTGATTTTTGCTACTTGAAGAACGGCGTCTTTTTCTGCTTTGTACTGATTGCCTTTATACTCAACAACAGCGTACATTTTTATAACCTCTAAAATCATATTTGCCAAAGGGAGTAACGGGTTCCCAATAGCCTCTAATAAGTACAGTATTTTAGCAAATTAAAAGAAAATTGGTCAAGGGAATTTCAAATTACTAGAACAATTTTCGCAGTTTTATAATGATTTCAACAAAGTTTAACAGTCGACTTCTAAATAAAAAAGGCAGACCTAGTAAACTACCAGATCTGCCCTTATTAGGAGTTTCTTATGAAGAAATCTATGCAACGCATTTGATTGCCTTCATAAACATAAATAATCGTTACGCTATTAGGTTACAAAAAATTTAATTTTTTTTGCATTTTTTTTGATTTTATAAGTGATTTCGACTTGGCTTAATCACCGTAAATCGTTGTTAATCACCGTAAATCAAGTCAAAACAGCAAATTTTAATTTCTTTCAATTTTATATCTGCTGGTTGAAATTGTATGTCCGTCAGTGTAAATATCAAACCAAATTTCACTATTATTAAGCGTATTTAAATTTTCGTAGAATTCTTGAAGATTTGTAACTGGCTTTTCATTTACAGCAGTAATTATATCGCCATTTTGAAGACGCAAAGCTGCCGCTGGAGATTTTTCTTGTAAATTTGTAACAACCACGCCTTTAACTCTATCATTAAGTTTGAGTTGTTTTCTAATAGAATCAGTTAGGCTTGTTGCAATAAATCCTGGCCAAAGTTTAGAATTATCATTTGCAACATCTTGAGTTCGTTCATCAATTTTTACGCTAAGTTCAACCTTATTAGAACCACGCAAAACCGTAAAGTTTGCAGTAGAACCTGAAGCAATTGCACCAACTTCGCGAACAAGTTGTTCAACTGATTTAATATCGTGGCCGTTAAGTGCAATAACAAAGTCGCCTGCTTGCATTCCGCCTTTACTTGCTGGACTATTCAAGAAAATTTGAGCAATAAATGCACCATTTTGATTTTCATCAATTCCCAAATCTTTTTTAGACTCTTCTGTTAATGTCATCAAACTAGCACCAAGCCAACCGTAAGACATTTTTCCGTTAGTAATAAATTGGTCAATAGCAGGTTTTATGTTGTTGATGGGAATAGAAAATCCTAAACCTTGACTTCCGCCAGACTGAGAAGCAATCCAAGTGTTAATTCCAATAACTTCGCCATAAATATTTACAAGCGGACCGCCAGAATTTCCTTGATTTATTGAAGCATCAGTTTGAATGAAGTCGCTGATGTTTCCAATTTGACTGCCACTTCTTCTTGTTGCACTTACAATTCCTTGAGTTACAGACGCAAAGTAACCGAGCGGACTTCCTAAAGCCAAAACAATGTCGCCTTGCTCAAGTTGATCGCTGTCGCCCAATTTTGCAACTGTTATTGAAGAAAGATCATCACATTCAAAAGAAACAAGTGCAATATCCATTCGTTCATCAGAACCAACCAAAGTTCCTTCAAATTCTCTTTCATCATTTAATTTGATTGTGATTTTTGTAGCACTTCCGGCAACGTGATTATTTGTTAAAACATAAACTTTTTTTCCGTTTGTACGAACAATTACGCCACTTCCAAGTGCTTGAGATTGACGTTCTGTGTAATTTTTTTCGTCATCACTGTCACTTTCATCATTTGGAAAGCCAAAGAAAAATGGCAAATCCTTAAAAGGATTAAAAGTTTGAACTTTTGTAGTTTCTACAACATCAACTTCAACAACCGCTGGCAAAACTTGTGCACTAATTTCGCGGAAAGTTTCTTGCAAAGCCTGAGCTACAGCAAGTGAATTTGGGTCAATATTAACTGCAGGATTTACTTCGGCAAAAGCCACGTTTGCACTTTTATTGCCAGAATTACAAGAAATTGCAATTATGCCAAAACTTAATAAAGCAACTGAAGAAAATGCTAAAATTTTTTTTGTTAGTGAATTCATTTTTAAATTCTCCTTAAAAAAATTACTGATTTAGAGTTATCAAAAAAAACACAATTCTATTGAAGAGAATTTTAGATTTTTTAGATAACTTTTATTTAATTTAACAAAAAAGAATGTATTTTTGTTACAAATATAATATTTTTTTGGAGAAAAGCATAGAAATTTTGATTTTTTGATTATAAGGACAATTTTTTTATTTACAGATTCTGATGGTTCGAGAGCCTCACCAACCACAAGTTCAGAATGAGTGCAACCTACGGTTGCTTACGAGATTTACAAAATTTTATAATCAGCGAGGCCTTCGTTTGTAACAAAAATTTTTACTTTGCAATTTTCCATTGTTACGTTTTCTGTAAAAAGTTCTAAGTTGCTCGAAGCGGGCGAAAAAATATCATCAGGATTATAAGAAGTTTGCAAAATGCTTTCTTGATTTTCGGCAGTGGCACGACTTAATGCTCCGTTCAATTTTACAATGTCAGACAAAGCCGCAAAAAGTTGCGTTTTGTGTTTTTCTTCAAACTTTTCGTGCAAAAACAAAAGTTGCATTTTTTCAATTTCAGAATGTGGCGTTTCTTCAATATTAAAATCTGTTTCAAATGAACAATTATTGCATTGTTGCCATTCTTCAAAATCCGCAAAAAAACTCGAAGGACTTATTTTCAAAGCGGAAATTACGCTGTTAAACCAAGGAACCGCTCGTCCAGCAGAATAAAATGTTTTGCAAGCAAATGCCATTCCTCGAGAAAAATCTAAATCTTTGGAAGAATAAATGCCAGTTGGTTTTGGATCAGAATAATTTTTTATGTCAGCAAGTTGATCAAAATTTATGTGATTTGGATACAAACTTGTTGCAAAATCCAAGCGTTCACGGAAAGATTTAAAAGTGTCGCCTTTTTGAAGCCCCCAGTCAAGATTAAATCCAAAAACTAAACCTAAATTATTTAAAAGATTTGCCTTGCGTAAATAAAGTTTTTTGTCAAACAAAAGAATTGTTCCGTTTTGCGTTATTTTTTCTGTTGCGACAAGCGGAATTTCAAGCGAACAATAAATATTTGAAAGTTTAGCTAAAAGTTCTTGATCCAAAATTTTTGCTTGAATTGGAAGTGAAACAAAAAGATTAGTTGCGAATTTTTGGATTTGTGATGTAAGTTTTAAGATTTGATTTTTGTTTGAAGATAAATTTTCGTCGTGAATAAAAAGTTCTGTGATATTATTTTTTTCAAAATTTGGAAGTTGATTGAAAATTTCTTGCAGAGAAAATTCTTGATTTTGAGTTTTTAACTTTGCGGAACTTTGTGAAGTTTGCATTCTTGACCTCCTGTCAATTACGAGAATTTTCTATTCGCGAAAATTCTCAGGGTCTTTACAGTTTTACGGCAACGTCCGTGTCGCCATCTTTTTATTACAGAGTCAACTTTTGAAGTAACGCGTGCTAAGTCTGAGTCGAATACAATATAGTTGCTAGTTTCGACTTCGCGGATGCTGAGCTTTCCGAAGTACATCAAGCAAAAAGTTAGAGAATTGCAATATTATGCTTTTTTGCGTTTTTTACCATTTCGTCTGGCCAAACACTTACTTGAGTTTCGCCAATATGTGCTTTTCGCAAAAAGAACATACACAAACGCGACTGACCAATTCCGCCACCAATAGTTTGTTTGAGTTTTCCTTCAAGCAACAACTTATGGAAAGGCAAATTTTCTCGCTCCGTGCAGCCACATTCTTGCAACTGAAGCCTTAAACTTTCTGCATTTACGCGAATTCCCATTGAAGAAAGTTCCATTGCACAGTTTAGAACTGGATTCCAAACCAAAAGATCGCCGTTAAGTCCGCGATGTCCGTCGCCACTTTCTGTAATCCAATCATCATAATCTGGAGCACGACCGTCGTGAATAGTTCCGTCTTGAAGTTTTCCGCCAATTCCGATTACAAAAATTGCACCAAATTTCTTGCAAGCAAGATTTTCGCGTTCTTTTGGGCTTAAATCTGGATGATAATAAAGCAAATCTTCTGAATGAACAAATGTAATTTCGTCTGGCAAAATTGGTTCGATTTCTGAATATCTGTCGTAAACAAAAAATTCTGTTTGTTTTAAGCAACGATAAATCTTTTTTACAATTTCTTTTAAGAACATTACAGTCCGATTTTTTGGATCCATCGCTAAACACCAATCCCACTGATCTACGTAAATTGAATGAACATTATCAAGTTCTTCGTCGCAACGGATTGCATTCATATCAGTGTAAATTCCAAAACCTTGCTGCAAATTTAATTCTGAAACTTTTAAGCGCTTCCATTTTGCAAGTGAATGAACGATTTCCATTTGCTCTTCGTTTAAATCTTTTACATTAAACTTTACTGGACGCTCAATTCCGTTTAAGTCATCGTTTATTCCAGTTCCAGATTTTACAAAAAGCGGTGCAGTTACGCGAGTTAGACTTAATTCTGTAGAAAGTGAAAGCTGAAAAAAATCTTTTAGTGCGATAATTGCGTTTTCTGTTTCTTTGATGCCCAAAATTGGCTTATAAGATTCTGGAATGTACAAATTTGACATTTTTCTCTCCGATTTTTTTATAAAACCGCGAAATTTTATTCTGCGATTTTTAAGTTTTTATTTCTTATGTTGAAATTTGCTTGTTTTGCTGATTTTTAAAACTTCCTCTAAACTAAACAGCATATTTTTCAAAAAATTGCAATACGTGCCGACATTTTGCTCGCGAAAGTAACGCTTGCTTAAAAAACTTGTAGTTTTGTTGCAAAAGCATCGCTTTTATGAAAGAACTCGCACTTTACTTAACGAAAGCGATGCTTGCTCGCAAAAACTGGCGGTTTTGTAAGTTTACTCAAGAAATTGTTGCGATAAACTTTCTAAACGCTTTTTGACCTTTTTCATCTCGCTTGTAAACGCCCGCATCTTCTAAAACTTTAGCAAAAACTTTTCCAACTTCGTCTTGCAAAATTTTTGTAACATTCGAAGCGTTAATATCAGAATAATTTGGCAAAAATTCGCTAAGCCATTTTGCGTGTTTTGCAAGATTTTCATCAGTACTAATATCTTTTTTGTTAAGAATCGCGTCAGCAAGTTCAGAAAGTTCATTTTTAAGACGAGCCGGAAGAACCGCCAATCCCATAACTTCAATCAAGCCAATATTTTCTTTTTTAATGTGATGAAGTTCAGCGTGAGGATGGAAAACGCCCAGCGGATTTTCTGGAGTTGTAATATTGTTTCGCAAAACTAAATCTAACTCAAAATTTTCGCCACGCATTCTTGCGATTGGAGTAATTGTGTTGTGAGGAATTCCAGCGGTTTGTGCAAAAATAAAAACATCTTCATCAGTGTAATTCCGCCACTTTTCAAGAATTTTTGTAGCAAGTTCAATAATTTTTTGAGGATTTTTTGAGCTCAAGCGAATTACACTCATTGGCCACTTAACAATTCCAAGTTCAACATCATCAAAATCTTTAAGGTCAAATTTTTCTTCAACTGGAGCATTTGCCATAGCAAAAGTGTAATTTCCGCCTTGAAAGTGATTGTGAGTCAAAATCGAACCGCCAACAATCGGGAAATCAGCATTTGAACCAATCGTGTAATGCGGAAAAAGTTTTATAAAATCAAACAAAGCCGCAAAAGTGTCGCCAGAAATTTTCATTGGCGTATGTTCATAACTAAAAACAATGCAATGTTCGTTGTAATAAACGTAAGGCGAATATTGAAGTCCCCAAGTTTTTCCATTTAAAGTGATTGGAATAATTCTATGAGTTTGACGAGCAGCATGATTTACTCTGCCAGCATAACCTTCATTTTGTCGGCATAAAAGACAAGACGGATACGCAGAAGATTTCATTTTTAAGGCAGCAGCGATTGCTTTTGGATCTTTTTCTGGCTTAGAAAGATTTATTGTAATATCAATGTCACCATATTCAGTTTTAGATTTCCATTTTAAGTCTTTGCAAACTCTGTAGCGACGAATATAATCTGTGTCTTGACTAAATTTATAATACCAATCAGTTGCTTCTTTTGGAGATTTTGCGTAAAGCGATTTAAATTTTGCACGAATTTCAGAAGGACGAGCAACTAAGCAAGACATAATTTTTGTGTCAAACAAATCACGATAAACCACGCTGTTATTTTCAATTAATTTGTGTTCAAAAGCAAAATCAAGCATTTCTTTAAGAATTGACTCTAAATCTTCAACTTTAGTTTCGGGAATTTTGTCCGCAAGTTCTAAAGGTTCAAAACCATCAAGAGCAAAAAGTTCAAGAAGACGATTTTGTGTAAAAATAACATCATCTTCTTCAATTAAATTTGTAGAAAGTCCGTAGCCAACTAAGGCATTTATATTTTCAAAAATAGTCATAATTTCATATTAAAAATATTAAAGTTTTCTGTCAATTTTAAATTTTGCTTGGTGAGCATAGTCGAACCATTGGAGCGTGCTTTTTGTGCTAACCGTCCTTTCGAGGTTCCACTTTCGTTCCATTCAAAAACGTCTTCGCCGTTTTTGAACTCGCTTCGCTCGCCTCTACACGACGGGCTAAGTTGTTTAAATTTTTGCTTCCGTGCAAATTACAACGAAGTTCCCCGCGTAAAAATTTAACATTAAGAATTTGCTACGCAAATTCTTAACGCATCTTTTGCTTTAACTGAATGACACGACCTCCTTGTCGCTCTTTATGGACTGATGTTTACTGAAGTTTTTGCCGCCGCCCCCTGTTACTTAGAAGATAAGATCTAAAACAGAAGATGGCGACAAGGACGTCGCCTTAAATGCCTAAAGACTCTGAGAATTTTTGCAAAGCGAAAATTCTCGAAACCGACACGATGTCGGATGCAATCTAAAAACAAAAGATGGCAACAAAATATCAACTTGTCATTCAGAATTT
>CAZLXK010000089.1:0-9258 GCA_964563305.1 uncultured Treponema sp. | reverse complement strand
TACTCTTGATAATATTAATAAAACTTCTCTTCGACAAGAAAATAGTGAGCCTTGGTTTAAAAGATTTCCAGGAATTTCAAGTAAAGAATACGCTGGAGCTTTAGAATATGCAAAAATTATGTTTCAAAAAAATATAAATGCAAAAAAACAACAACTAAAAGAAGCGAAAGAAGAATCTAAAGCAAAAAAAGTTCAAAAGAAAGCACAAAAATCTTCTGCAAAAAGTCAAAATTCTCTAGATTCTGATGTTTCGACAAACTCACAAAATACAAGTTCAGAAGAAATTTAAAATAAAAAAGGAGAATTCGTCACAAGGCTAAAGACGAATTCCCCAAATATAATAAGAAACCCTAAATTACACATTTACAGAAAGCAAAGTTCCTGCTTCCACCAAAACGCCACTTAAACCATAACTGCCAGTTTGATTTGCGAGCGAAAGCGTTTGCTGAATTTGCTTTTCATAAGTTTTAATCAGTTCATCTTTTTGATCTTCTGTCATTCCAGAAAAATCTTGATTAGAAGAAACATTTGATTTTTTCATTGAAACAAGTTGATTTATTAAAGTGTTTAAGATTCTAACTTTGTCGATTGGAACTGTAATTTGTTCGCTAGAAGCGGCAGTTCCGCGAACATAAGAAAATTGTGAATAAATAACGGCACTTGGCTTTACTGGAACATAAAGATTTCCAGCATTACTTGAAAAAAGAGTTTTATAAGAAGATGCGTTTAATGTAATTCCAGCAGAATACATAATTTACTCCTCTATCTGATTGATTAAGCCAATTTTTACCGAATTTAGTTTCTATTAATGATATCGGCGAAGAGAAATAAATTATTTAGAAAAAATTTTTTGTTTGATTTTATGCCCAAACTAACCAAAGGAATAAAACAGAAACTGTTGTTGTAATAATTGTAAACGGAACTCCAATTTTAAGCCAACCGCTCATTTTTACAGGATAACCTTCCTTTTTTAAGATTCCCATTGCAACAATATTTGCACTTGCCCCAAAAGGCGTTAAGTTTCCGCCAAGACAAGATCCAATCAGCAAAGCAAATAAATAAAGTTCTGGACTAATATTCATTGCAGTTGCCATTCCGCCAGCAACCGGAAGCATTGCAATAATGTAAGGAACATTGTCTACAAATCCGCTGATTATAACTGAAACAAGCAAAATGATTATAAATCCTAAGAATTTTGAACCGCCAGTTTTGCTAGCCAAGAATAAAGAAAAATCATCTAGTAAACCAACCGATTGAATCGCTCCAATTACAACAAAAATTCCTAGCAAAAAGAAAATTGTTTCCCAATCTAATTCTTTTACAACTTTAAAAACTTCAGATTTTGATTTTTTCTGAATAAATTTATACCAAATCAAACAAAAAAATCCGAGTGCAAAAACAAAAATTCCGCTTAAATAAGCAAAACTTGTGTGAATAAAAGAAATTCCTGCCAATCCGAAAATCATAATCAGAAAAATAATAAACGGAAACCAAGAAATAACTTTTTCTTTTTCAATTTCGATTTTATTTCGTCCATTTTTTGCAAAGAAGAAATAAAAAAATATACAACCAGCAATTAATCCCGCTTGAATAAAGAAGAAAACTGAAATTTTGCCGTTGTGAACAAAAAAGTCATTAAAATTGTAACCAGCGTAAGAAGCAAAAATCATTGAAGGCGGATCGCCAACCAAAGTTGCAGTTCCTTCAAGATTGCTCATAACCGCAAGTCCCATCATAAAAAACGTAGGATTTATTTTTAATTTTGAACACAAAGCAAGTGCGATTGGTGACATAACTAAAACTGTCGCAACATTTTCAACAAAAATTGAAATAATTCCAGTCATTGCAAGAATTAAAACCATCGCAAGTCCAGTGTTTTTGCTGTTCGTAACAATATCATCTGCAAAACGTGACGGTACTTTTGAATAAATAAACATAGAAGCAATCGTCATACTTCCTAAGTAAATTAAAATTACGTTCCAATTTATAATGTCTGTAAGTGAATGTGTTAAAGCGTAAATATGAGACGGAAAAGCACTTTCTTGTGCTAAAATATCTTCTGGCAAAGGAAAAATCACATTTGGAAAAATCGTGCCTAAAAGAATAACAAGCAACGCTGCTCCAGAAGTAAACCAAACTTTTTTATCTTGAAAAATGATGACAAAAATATACATTAAAACTGCAATTCCAAGAATAATCCATTTCATATATTCCATAAAATCTCCTTAAAAAAATGAAAAAATATGTCATTCCGAATTTAGTTCGGAATCTGTCACTAAAGAAATTTTGAATTTTTTTTTATTGACAGACCCTGAATCTAGTTAGTTCGGGGTGACGAATTTTTTAAATTTCAAGAAAGTCAACATTTAGACTAAAAGAAAACGCCTCTTACGAAAATTTCGATTCCTATCAAAATCAAAATAATTCCGCCCAAAATGCTTGCTCTTTCTGCTAACTTTTCGCCGGCTTTTTTGCCTAAAACTAATCCAATAAAACAAATTATCCAAGTTACAAATGCAATAATTAACGAAGCAACTAAAGCCATAATTGTTCCATATTCTGCGATTGTAAAACCTACAGAAAGTGCGTCTATGGAAGTTGCAATTCCCTGAACCATTAAAACGCCAAAAGTTAATTTTTTAGTTTTGCTTGCGGATTTTTCTGATTTTTTTGATGATTTTGAATTTTTCGCTGAAAGATTTGATTTTTCTGAAAGATTTTCTTGATTTTCTGACAAATCTGAAAAATTTGAAGTGAAATTTTGTTCAGCAACAGAAGTTTTATTTTTTCTAATTTCAATAATTGCTTCAACAAGCATTTTTATTCCGATGTAAAGTAACAAAACGAGTGCAATCCAAGGAATAAATTTTTGGAAAGTTTTAAAAGATTCTGCAACTGCGTGAACGCAAACCCAACCAATCATTGGCATTGCAAATTGATAAAACGCATAAACTCCAGCCACGCAAATCATTTTTCGCTTTGTCATTTGACTTTCGTTTAATCCATTCGCTAAAGAAATTGAAAATGCATCCATTGCAAGTCCAACTCCAAGAAAAACGTTGTTAATAAAAAACATAAAATTCCAAGTCATCGTTTTTCTACCATCCTCGAATATATAAAATAAAATACAAAATTATATGCAGAAAAGCCAGAAAATTCAATCAAAATATCTTGCGGTTAACGCTTCTGAAAGATGTTCAGCTTTTCTAAATGATTGCAAAAGTAACGGCACAAAAAGCGGAATTAAAATTTTTAACTTTTTAAATCCTTTCGCCTTTGCAAACGCGCCCCGAACAATTTGCGTTTTTATAATTCCGGAAAATTCTTCTAGCAAAATCGGAATAAATCTAAAAATAATTGCAATTACTAAAACCAAATATCGAACTGGAATTTTTAAAAGTGAAAGTGGTTTTAAAAGCAAAGAAATTCCGTCTAAAATTTGACGTTCGTTTGTTGTGTAAATAAAAGTTCCTACGCACAAAATCAAACTTGCCGCTCGTAAAAATATTTTTAAAATTGCGTAAAGTTTTGTGTCGGTGATTACAAATTTTTTCCATTCAAACAAAATATTTCCGTCAAGTTCAAAAAATAAAAATTCGATTAGTGCAAAAATCAAAATCCAAGGTAAAAGTGCTTTTATTGCATTCCAAAATTTTTTTGGCGGATAAAGTGCTAAGATTGCATACAATATATTTGCACCAAATAAAATTGTACAAAGCCAAACTGGACGCACCACAATGCTTACTGTAAAAATTGTAAGAAATAAAATTGTTTTTAAAAGTGGCGGCAATAAACTTACGGGCGATTTTGGAATTTTCGCTGGACTGATTAAGGCTTGAGAAGTTTTTTGTAAAGTTTTTAATATTTTTGTATTTTCTAGTGATTCTAATTTTTTAAGTTTTTGATTGAAAGATTCTTGATTAGAAGATGGATTTTTTTGTTCAGCGGAAATTTTTTGGTCGCTAGCGAGATTTTTTGTGCTAACAGCGAGTTTTTCTTGTGCTAACGGCGAGTTTTTTTCTTCGAGCGAAAATTCTTCTGTGCTAAAGGCGTTTTTTTTTGTGCTCGAAGTTAAATCTTTCCAGTCAAGTCTAAAGTCAGCGATATTTGCTTCTTCTAAGCGATGAGTTGAAAATAAAACGGTTTTTCCTTCATCAGCAAGCCGACGCAAAGTTTGCAAAACAATTTTTTTTGAATAAGAATCCAAAGCGGAAGTTGGTTCATCAAAAATCAAAATGTCAGAATCCAAAGCAATAATTCCGGCAAGCGACAATTTACGTTTTTCTCCGCCACTTAACTTAAAAGTTTGCCGATTTGCAAATTCCTTGTAAGGAAGCCCGACCATTTCCATAGAATTTTTTACGCGACTCAAAAGTTCTTTTCCAGAAACGCCATTGTTCAAAGGTCCAAAAGCAACATCATCAGCGGCAAAACTTTCAAACAAAGCGGCTTCACTTTCTTGAAGAGCAAGACTTGGTCGGCTCAAAGCGTAAATTTCGCCGGAACTTATATTTTGTAAACCTGCAAGACATTCAAACAAAGTTGATTTTCCGCAGCCAGAAGGTCCAGTTAAAGAAGTTAAAGTTCCTTTTTTTAACGTAAAACTTAAATTTTCAAAAACTTTTCGATCTTGCCAAGAAAATGAAATATTTTTTACACACAAAGCATCTTTTTTTTGAAGAAAATTTGAGTTTTTTTTATCATCAGAAAAATCGTCAGCAAAATCAGTAAAAAAATTATTTCGCTCGTAAAGATAAGAATCGTCGCAGAAAATTTTATTTAGCACATTTGGACTTTTCATAAAATTTTCAACTGAATCATCAAAAATCAATTTTCCTTTTTCAAGAACCAAAGCTCTTTTTGCGTGCAAAGTTTCGCTTAAATCGTGCGTAATGTGAATTACTGTGTGACCTTTTTGATTCCAAATGTCGATAAGTTGCAAGATTTCATTTCTCGCGGAAGGATCTAACATTGCTGTACATTCATCAAGAATCAGAAAGTCTGGAAAAAGTGCCAAAATTCCGCTAAACGCCAAACGCTGAGTTTGCCCCAAAGAAAGTTCAAAACTTCTCGAAAGTGCTCGGTCGGCAAGTCCAACAACGCTCAAACATTCGATTGTTCTAAGTTCAATTTCGCTTTTTGAAATATTTAGATTTTGCGGACCAAATGCTGTATCGCGTTCAACAATTCCGGCAACAATTTGATCTTTTGGGGATTGAAAAACAATTCCTGGCAAAACATTTTTTTCAAGTTCAACTTTTCCAGAAGTCGGTTCAAAAAACAAAGCCATCATTCTTGCCAAAGTTGATTTTCCTGAACCATTTGTTCCTAAAAGTGCAATGTATTCGCCTTTTTCGATTTGAATATTTAAATTTTCCAGAGCATTTTTTTTGGAATGAGGATAAGAATAACTTGCGTCAGAAATTTTGAGCAATGACATTTTTGTAAGTTTAGCAATTTTTTTTTACATTGTGAATAAGTTTCATTTTTGATAAAATATAAACGCTAACTTAATTAATGAGCAATTCCATTTCCGCAGAGAACCCACCTTTTGCCACAAAGTGCACGGTAATTGGTATTAAGTCGTTCACAACTTTGTTGTTCACTCCCACCGTGCAAATGTGTCAAAAGGCGGAACCTCTGCTCCATTACATTGCTCACTGCTTAATTTTGCTAAGATTTAATTTTTAATATCATTATTATTCACAATTTTAAGTTTAAGAAAGATTTTGACATAAGTTTCATTTTTGATAAAATATAAACATTATGGTTATTTCTTCTATAGATTTAAAAGACGGACACGTTGTTCAATTAAAAAACGGAAAAGATTTGGTTCTTAAGCGTGATGATGCAATTTCGCTTATTGAAGAATTTAATAAATATGGCGAAGTTGCAATTATTGATTTAGACGCTGCAATGGGAAATCTTGATGAAAAAGGAAACACAGCAAACACTCAAATTTTAAAATCACTTTTGCGAAAAGGAAATGTTCGCGTTGGTGGCGGAATTCGTAGCGTAAAAAAAGCACGCGAGTTAATTTCGCTTGGTGCAGAAAAAGTAATTATTGGTTCGGCGGCTTGGAACTTAAATCGAAATTCTCCACAAGACAAAATTTTAAACGAAGAATTTTTAACTGAACTTTGCCAAGCGATTGGAAAGCAACGCATTATTATCAGCGTGGATTCTATAAACGGAAAAATTGCGGTTAAAGGTTGGAAAGAAACTGTAAATATTAGTTTGATTGAAGGTGCAAAAGAAGCACAAAAATTTGCGAGCGAAGTTTTGTTTACTTGCGTGGAAAAAGAAGGTTGCATGCAAGGAACTGACATGACTCTAGTTAAAGAATTGCGAAATGCGGTAACTTGTCGCGTTGTTGCGGCAGGCGGCGTTAATTCCGTAGAGCAAATTGCAGAACTTGAAAAACTTAGGTGCGACGTTCAACTTGGAATGGCACTTTACACTGGAGCCGTAAACTTAAAAGAAAGTTTTATTTCTTGCCTTAATTTTGAAAAAACTGGCGGTTTAATTCCGGTGATTGCACAAAGCGTAAATGGCGAAGTTTTAATGCTAGGTTATGCAAACAAAGAATCTTTTGAAAAAACTTTTGAAAGCGGAAAATTAACATTTTTTAGTCGAACAAGAAATTCTTTGTGGACAAAAGGCGAAACTTCTGGACACTTTTTGAATCTTGTAAAGATGCGTGCTGATTGTGATCGCGACACAGTTTTAGCGACAGTTGTTCCAAACGGCGGAGCTTGCCACACAGGAAGTTTTACTTGTTTTGGTTCTGATCCAGATGAAAAGTCAAGTTTAGAAAGACTTTATGCTACAATTTCTGAGCGATTTAAGAATCCAAAACCGGGAAGTTACACAGCAACATTAAACGATAAGCGCGTTCGTGAAAAAGTTATGGAAGAAGCAGAAGAACTTACCGACGAAGCAGAAAGCAAAGAAGATGTTATTTGGGAAACTGCCGATTTATTGTATTTTGTGAGCGTTCTTATGTATAAAGAAGGCGTTACTTGGCAAGATATTTACGATGAATTAGACAAGCGCCATAAAGAAAAATAAATTTTCGCTGATTTTGCAGAAGATTTTGACGATTTTATAAAAAATTTTTGCTGATTTTGTGATTAAAAAATATTTCGCTAAAAAAATATTAACGCAAAAATTCAAAACTACAAATTTAACTAAATTTACTTGAAGATTTATTTTAAACTGAATAATATGTTTTTAAATGGCTTTTAGGCTTATCAAATCTCTAAAAATTTCATCAAAATGCAATTTAGAGTTTGTCTTAAAATAAAACCTAATTGATAGGAGAAGTAAAATGGCAAAGAAAATTGATTGGTCAAACCTTCCATTTGATTACATGCAAACTTCAAAAAGTTTCGTTGCAAATTACAAAGATGGAAAATGGGACAACGGAAAACTCACAAAAGATCACACAATTACAATCAGCGAATGTGCTGGCGTTCTTCAATATGCACAAACTTGTTTTGAAGGATTAAAAGCTTACACAACTGCAAAAGGTGAAATTGTTTGTTTTAGACCAGATTTAAATGCAGAAAGAATGGCTGATTCTTGCAAACGTCTTGAAATGCCAGTTTTTCCAAAAGATAGATGGATTCAAGCTGTTCTTGACACAGTAAAAGCAAATATTGATTATGTTCCACCTTACGGAAGCGGAGCAACACTTTACATTAGACCTTATATGTTTGGTTCAGACGCAGTTCTTGGCGTAAAACCTGCAAACGAATATCAGTTTAGAATTTTAGTAACTCCAGTTGGACCTTATTTTAAAGGCGGAGTTAAACCAATTAAAGTTCGCATTTCTGACCTTGACCGAGCGGCTCCACACGGAACTGGCGACATAAAAGCGGGACTTAACTATGCAATGAGTTTACACAACATTGTAGACGCACACAACAAAGGTTATTCTGAAAATATGTATACAGATCCTGCGACACACACTTATATAGAAGAAACTGGCGGAGCAAACATTCTCTTTGTTACAAAAGATGGAAAACTTGTAACTCCAAAGTCAAATTCTATTTTGCCTTCAATTACAAGACGTTCTTTAGTTTATGTTGCAAAAGAATATTTGCATATGGAAGTTGAAGAGCGACAAGTTAATAAATCTGAATTAAAAGATTTTGTTGAATGTGGACTTTGCGGGACTGCAGCCGTAATTTCGCCAATTGGACAAATTGATGATCACGAAGACACAATTATGTTTCCTAGCGGAATGGAAAAATGTGGTCCTGTTATGCAAAAACTCCGCGACACACTCACAGGAATTCAAATGGGAACTGAAAAAGCTCCAGACGGTTGGATTTATAAAATTCAATAATTTATTTTGGAGCATGTGCAAATGCTTCGACCCGCTCGTCAGGGTTCCGTTATCACTACATTTTGTGCAAACATGCCGTTATTTTAGACTAGTTTCAGAATATGGTGCTTAAATAAATTTAAGTAAACTTTCAAAATAAAACATCCGTGTTTGCACAAAACTCGTTTCGCTCGCCCTTTTGATCGGGGCTAGGTTTTATAAAAAAAAACATTCACTAAAATTCTAGCGACTGGAAGTTTTTTTGAAAATCGTTATTTTTAAGTTAGAATTTAATTTTCTTGAGATTCAAAATCTTGAATTAAAGTTTTCTGAGTAAAGTTTTCGCTCAAAATTAAATTAGAATTTTCATCTAAAACACATTCTAAAATATAAGAATATTTATTTTCGCTTTCATCGTACAAATCTAAATTTACAAAAATAATTCCATCTTTTACAGAATTTACAGAAATTTCTCTTTTTAGCTTTGAAAGTTTATAAAAAAAATTCATCAAATATTTTTGCTCTTCGCTAGAATAATCGTTTATAAACGGAGCAATTTGTTTTGCAGTTTCTAAATCATTTTTAGAACTTGCTTGCAAAAAATTTTCAACAAGTTTACAAGATTCTTTTTCAATAGAATTAGAACAACTCACAAAAAATATACATAAAACGCAAAAACTAAAGTAATATTTTTTTTCATTTATTTTGATTTTTTTGATTTAAGACTGATTTTTAATTTTCTGACAAAATATAAGGCCAAATGTCGAGTTTTTTAATTAAAAAAAATTGTCACCCTGAACTAGTTTCAGGGTCTGTTAATAAAAAAATTCAACATTACAGATTTTGGATTTACTGTTATATCTAAATTAGTTCAGAATTTCTTTAGGAACAGATTCCGAATCAAGTTCGGAATGACACAATTTTAT
>CAZLXK010000088.1:0-9375 GCA_964563305.1 uncultured Treponema sp. | reverse complement strand
TGCTTCTTCGGCTGCTCAAACTCAAGTTGCAGTTGGCGGTGTTGATATTAAAGCACCAGTTGCCGGCACTTTGCTAAGACAATGTTTTTCTAATGGTGCAAAAGTCAACAAAGGCGACACAGTAATTATTATTGAATCTATGAAAATGGAACTTGAAGTTAAAGCGACAGAATCTGGAACAATTACTTATTCTGTTGCTCCTGGAAGTCAGATTCAAAATGAGCAAGTTCTTGCAACTATTGGCGGAGTTGTAAAAGCGGCTCCTAAACCAGTTGCTCCTTCTTCGACAAGTTCAAACGTTTCTTCTGCAACTGCGAAATCTGCAAATCAAACTGCGAGTGGAAAAGGCACAACGGTAAAAGCTCCAGTTGCTGGCGTATTTTTAAGAACTGCGGTTGATGAAGGTTCTTCTGTAAAGCGTGGCGATAATATTGTAATTATTGAATCTATGAAAATGGAACTTGAAATTAAAGCTCCAGTTGACGGAAAAGTACATTTCTTGGCAAATGTAGGCTCACAACTTGCTAACGAACAAGCGGTTGCTGAAATTCAATAATTCGTGCTAAAAAGAGGTTTTTAGATGCCTAATTCAAAAATAGAAAATAATAAAAAAATTGCATTTATAATGCTTGCAATAATGGCGTTTGCTGCAATTCTTTCGTTTACTTCAAAAAATGTGTTTGCTCAAAACGAATCTTCAAATTCTAATTCGCCAGTTGTCGCAGAACAAGGCACTGGATTTGAAAGAGTTATTCCTGGAACTGAAAAATGGAACGGCAAATATGATATTTCTATAAAAACTTTTCTTGTAAACATTTTTCATACAACTGGAATTTACAAAATGATTCATACTACAACTCCAGAAGAACTTGCTGCTCAAAAAGCTCAAGAAGAAGCTTCTGAACTTGCACAAGAAAATGCTGATGATTTTGCTGAAACTGCTCCAGGTTGGCAATATTTAGTTATGATTGTAATCGGTTTTCTTATTGTTTATCTTGGTGCGGGGCGAGGATTTGAACCTTTACTTTTAATTCCGATTGGATTCGGCACAATTCTTGTAAATATTCCTGGTGCTGGAATGGGAAATCTTCCAGACGGAATGTTGGCGGTTATTTATAAAGCCGGAGTTGGAAATGAGTTCTTTCCAATGTTGATTTTTATGGGAATTGGTGCAATGACAGACTTTGGTCCGCTTATTGCAAATCCTAAAATGGCGTTGTTAGGTGGAGCAGCACAACTTGGAGTTTTCTTTACATTGTTTGGCGTTTCTTTGCTCAACCTTATTCCTGGCGTTTTTGATTATAATATTCTTCAAGCGGCGGCGATTTCTATTATTGGCGGTGCTGATGGTCCAACATCAATTTATGTTTCAGCGAAACTTGCTCCAGAACTAATGGCAGTTATTGCGGTTGCAGCGTATTCTTATATGGCACTTGTTCCAATGATTCAGCCACCTTTAATGAAAATGCTTACGACTAAAAAAGAGCGACTTATTCACATGGATCAGTTGCGACCTGTAAGCAAAACAGAGCGAACTTTGTTTCCATTAATGCTTCTTGTGCTTACAATTCTTTTGCTTCCGACTGCGGCTCCACTTATTGGAATGCTTGCATTTGGAAACTTTGTAAAACAATGTGGTGTTGTAGACAGACTTTCTAAAACTATGGAAAACGAAATGATGAATATTGTTTCAATTTTGCTTTCACTTGGTGTTGGAAGTCAAATGACTCCTGAAAAAATTATGAACGGTAAATCGCTTGGAATTATTGTACTTGGACTTGTTGCCTTTGCTGTTGCAACAATGGGTGGCGTTTTAATGGCAAAACTTATGAATTTGTTCCTTCCAAAAGGCAAAAAAATTAATCCGCTTATTGGTTCTGCGGGCGTAAGTGCTGTTCCAATGGCTGCTCGCGTTTCAAATAAAATTGGACTTGAATACGATCCTTCAAATTTCCTTTTGATGAATGCAATGGGACCGAATGTTTCTGGCGTTATTGGAACTGCGATTGCTGCAGGCGTATTTATTGCGACGTTTGGTGCATAAAAATTTTACTTCTTTGATTTAGTGATTTTGTGCTAAGTTCGAACAATTATAAAAAAAACTGCCACTTAGCACAAAATCACTTGTATTTTTTTGCAAAACCGCCAGTTTTCACAGAAAAACTGCAAGTTTCCGCAAAAAACTGGCACTTAACATAAAAAAAACTGTCATGCTGAACTTGATTCAGAATCTGTTAAAAAATCTGACATTACAAATTATGAAATAAGTTTGGAAAGACGTAAATTTTTTAAAAAATAAAAAAATCGAAGTTTGAACTAATAAAATTAATGCTAATCTAATTGAACAATAAATTTATATAAATTAAAATAATTTTATGAAAATCGACGATTTTGCACTTAACGAATACAAAAAAAATTCAAAATCTTCAGAAAAAAATCAAAAAAATATTTCAAATCCAGCACTTAATCTTTTTCGAGACGAACAATCAGATTATAAACAAGCAAATCAAGAAAAAGAAAATCAAAATAAAACGTTTAGCATTTCAAAAGAAATTCGCCACAATTCAAAACGCGGAACTGAACCTTTAATTCACAAGCCAATTTTTCAAAAAATAAATTCTAGACTTGACAAAATTGAAGAAGAAGCAAAAAAAAACAAAAACTTAGAAAAAGAAACTGAACTTCAAGCCAAACAAGCGGCAAAAACTGGAACTTGGTTTCAAAAAAAATCTGTAAGTTCCCAAGATTTAAAAAATGCCACAGATAATTTGTTTTCTGACGGACTTTTAAAGGTTCCTAAAAAAAATCAAGAAGATTCAATTTATAGGCGAGTTGCAAAATTTCTTGTAATAATTGGATTGGACGAAGCAGCAAAAGTTATTCCGCATTTAAGCGAAGAGCAAGTTGAAAAAATCATTCCTGAAATTGCTACAATTCAAAAAATTTCTCCTCAAGAAAAAGACGAAATCTTAAACGAATTTAATGGACTTTTAGAAAAATCACGAACTGACGGCGGAATCGAAACTGCAAAAAATATTTTAACAAAAGCCTACGGCAAAGAAAAAGCTCAAGAGCTTTTAGAAAAATCCATAAAAACTCCACTTGAAAAACCTTTTGAATATTTGGAAGAAGCAGACGCTGAGCGAATAAAACTTTTGCTTGAAACAGAAAGTGTTGCAGTTAAAGCGATTGTTTTGTCGCAACTTGAGCCAAAAAAAGCGGCGGACGTTTTAAATAAAATGGACAGCGACGAAAAAAGTGAAATTATTTTACGACTTGCAAAAATGAAACCTGTCGCACCGGAAGTTCTTGAAAGCATAGACAAATCTTTGCACGAAAAATTGCTTACTCAAAATACAGAAAATTCAAATAATCTTGATGGACGAGGAATCTTAGCACAAATTTTAAAGCGAATGGACGTAAGTTCTGAAGATAAAATTATTGAATCTTTGAGCGAAAGTGATCCAGAACTTGGTGAAGATTTAAGAAAACGACTTTTTACCGAAGAAGATGTTTTAAATGCGGACAATCGATTCTTGCAAAATAAACTTGCGTCGATGGATGTAAAAGATATCGCTTTGCTTATAAAAGGAAAATCGCTTGAGTTTAGACAAAAAATTTTAACTAACGTTTCAAAAACTCGTGGCGACATAATTCTTGAAGAAGAAAGTTTATTGGGAAAAGTCAGAAAGTCTGATGTAGAAGAAATCACTTCAAAATTTTATGCAAGTTTACGGCGAGCATGGGAAGATGGAAAGTTAAAAATTGAAGGTAGAAATGATGACGAGGTTTATGTATGAAAGATGAAAATAAAATCAATGAAAATAAAACTGACGACACAAAAATCGAAAATAAAATCAGCGAAAACAAAATAAAAGAAATGCAAATCGGCGAATTATATAAAGGTTTTAAAGTTAAACAAATTCTTGATATAGAAGATTGCTCTTCAAAAGGAATTTTTTTAGTTCACGAAAGAACTGGAATGGAAATTTTTCACTTGCTGAATCAAGACAAGGAAAATCTTTTTTGTTTTGCATTTAGAACTCCTTGCCAAAATAATACTGGCGTGGCTCACATTATGGAACATTCAGTTTTGTGCGGTTCAAAAAATTATCCGCTAAAAGATCCATTTATTCGCCTTTCAAATCAAAGCATAAACACTTATTTGAACGCACTTACTTCGGCAGACAGAACAATGTTTCCAGCAGCATCAACTGTAAAAGAAGATTATTTTAATTTGATGTCAGTGTATGCGGACGCAGTTTTTTTTCCTTTGCTGACAAAAGAAACTTTTATGCAAGAAGGTTTTAGACTTGAATTTGACAAAGACCAAAATCCTGAAATTCAAGGCGTTGTTTATAACGAAATGAAAGGTTCTTATTCTTCTTTTGACAGCGTTTCTGATGATGAAATTCTAAAAGTAATTCACGAAGGAACTCCTTACATTTACGATTATGGCGGCGATCCAATGGAAATTCCGTCTTTAACTTACGAGCAATTTAAAGCTTTTCACAAAAAACATTATTGTACGGCGAACTGTATGCTTTTTTTGTATGGAAATATTTCGACTTACGAACAATTAGATTTTCTTGATGAAAAAGTTTTAAGTAAAATTCAAAATCCGGGCAAAAAAATAAATTTTCCTAAACCTAAAAAAGTTGAAACTAAAAAATTTGTAAAAGTTTTTGGTCCAGACGACAGTGAATCTGACGGGAGCGAACAAATTGAAAAACAAGTTGCAGTTGTTTCTTGGAAAATGAAAAATTTTGTGCAAAAAGGCGAATTTTCAAAACTTTCTATGGAAATTATGTTCTTGTCAGATTTGCTTTTTGGCGACGACAGTGCTCCACTTTCAAAAGCCTTGCTTGAATCAAAATTAGGAAATGATTTGGCAGTTCAAAATGGACACAATTTAACAACTTGCTTTTATTCTTTAACCTTTGGACTTTCTGGCGTAGAAGAAAAAAATGCGCATCTTGTTGAAGATTTGATTTTTAAAACCTTAAATGAAATCTGCAAAAAAGGCATTGATGAAATGGATTTAAAGCGAACTTGTTTAGATTTTGATTTTATGAACAGAGAAATAAAACGTTTTCGCTCTCCTTATTCAATGGTTTATATGCAAAGAGTTTTTTCTTGCTGGACTTACGGCGAAAATCCTTGGGAAAAACTTTTGTTTAGAGAAAAATTTGAAAACTTCAAAAAAGAAATTTTGTCAAATCAGGATTATTTAAAATCGCTTATAAGAAAATATTTTCTTGATAATCAAAATCACACTTTGATTTTTGCTGAACCTTCAAAATCTTGGTCAAAAAATCGCGAGGTTCAAGAAAAGCAAAATGCTCAAAAAATCTTAAAAACTTTAGGTAAAGAAAAAGTCTTAAAAAATCTTGAAATGCTAAAATTAAATCAAAATCGTGACGAAAGTCAGTTTGAAAATTTAATTCCGCACGTAAAAATTTCTGATGTTGATTATTCGCCTGAAAATGTAAGTTTAAAAAAATCTTTAATTTCTGGCGTTCCTTATGGTCAATGTGTTCAGCCAACAAATGGAATTGTTTACTTTACAATAGCTTTTCCAGTTGACGTTTTAAGACCAAAAGATTACACATATTTAACTCTTTTAGCTTCGGCGGCAACAGAAGTCGGCTGGCAAGGCTTAAAATGGAATGATGCTTTGCGCCTTATTCAAACAAAATGTGGCGGATTTTCGTGTTATGTTCATTCGGCAAATCCTGCTCCAGACTTTGCACAAAAAATCTTGAGTCAAAATCCTTTAACAAAAGGCAGAGATTTTTTAGTTTTTAATATGAAATGTTTAAGTGAAGATTTTTCTGACGCTTTAGAGATTTTTAAAAATTGTATTTTCAAGACGGATTTTTCTGATGTTCAAAGATTAAAAACAGTTTTAACTTCACTTTATAACACAAGTGTTTCATATTTAAATTCTTCAAGTCACGTTTATGCTGCCTATCGTTCAGTTGCAAAGCAAAATCGCTTTAGTGCGCAAAAAGAAATTCTTGAAGGCGTTTCTTCACTTTTTTACTTAAAAGAGCAAAAAGAAATGGATGTTCAAAAACTTTCTAAAAAATTAAATTCTTTGCTAAAAACAATTCGTTCAAGTGGCGCGATGATTTATGCGATTAGCGATGAAAAAACTTTAGCGACTTTAAAAAATCCAATCAAAAAAATGATAAATGAATTTGATGTAAAGTTTCCAAAAGAAAAATTTCAAGTTCAAGATGAAGAATTTTTTAAACTTACGGACATTTGCACAAAAAATTGTTTGGCGAAAAATACAAAAATTTCTGAAAAAGGTGATTTTGTTCCAGTTGACGAAGTTTTTATTATTCCTGGAACTGTCGCTTATACAAGTGCTCAAGTTGAAAGTGAAAATAAATTTACTAAAAAATGTGTTGCTGATGAAGTTTTAACGCATTGTCTTGCAACTTCGGATTTGTGGAATAAAATTCGTGTGGAAGGCGGAGCGTACGGCGTGTTTTTTGGTGCAAAAAGAATGAATGGACTTTCTGCGTTTGGAACTTATCGCGATCCAAAACCTTTTGATTCGATTGACGCTTTTTATAAAATTCTTGAAGATTTAAAAAATCGAAATTTTGATGAAGAAACAGTTGAAAAAGCAGTTTCTGGAATTTTTTCTGAAGAAATAGAACCAAAAGTTCCGTCACAAAAAGGACTTTTAGCAATTTCTTATGATTGGAATGCTTATCCAAGTAATTTTGAAAAACGATATTTAAAATATTTGCAAGAAATTAATGCTCAAGACATAAATTTGGCAAGTTTACGATATTCAAATGCAAAAAAAGGCGGAAAAATTGTTGTGTTTTGCCCAAAATCTTTGCTAAATCCGAAAAATTCAAAAAAATGTAGAAAAATTATACAATTATCGTTATAATTATGCTGAACTTGGTTGAAATTTTGTATAAGTTGCTAAGTTTTCCTTGCTACGAAATTGATTTTTTGAGGGGATATTCTTATGGAAAAAAAACGAACTACTGAACTCGTCGCTTTAATGAGACAACTTGTTTCTGATGTACAAGGTGCGCCTTATCCTGGATCTGGATTTGAACCTGAACTTTATCAAATTTGGTACGAACATCTTCAAAAAACCGCTCAAAATTGCTTTGAATTTCTTGATGAATATTTCCCTATGGAAAAAGAAGAATTTCAAGCAACATTAAAAAAACTTTTAAAATAATTTCTTTACAAAATCTATAAACTCAATAAATCTTAAAAATGCAACTCTATTTTTTTTAGTTTTGAAATTTTTGAAACTGGAAATTTGTTTGTATTAGAAATTTCTTTTTCGATATGAGTTTAATAAAACTTTAAATATAATTTCTATTTTGCCGAAAATATATAAGAGAATAACTTTGTTTTATCTGATGATTTCTTATTTACAGATTCTGAAACGTACTTTGGCGTGGCTCAGCAACCGTTCGGAATGACGAAGTTTTCTAAAAAATATAAAGTCAAAATTTGGGCTTTTACAAGTATTTTTGGTGGGAAAATATGGTTAAAAATAATATTGGTCGCAATGAGCGTTTAATGTTAAAAGGTTCCTTAAAAAAACAAGGTTTTGATTCTTGGAGACTTGTAACAAATGCAATTAGTGCTTTAGATGGCTCAGAACGAACTTTCTTTTTTGAATTTTATTTTTTGAATCCTTCTGTTTCAAGCGAAGAACCAATTTTGGGTTTTAAAAATCGTTTTGGAAAAAGTCTTGAAGATTTACAATATGCACTTGCAGGAACAAAATCAGCACAAAACGCAAGTTCTCAAGATTTCGTTATTCCTTCATTTTTTATGGTAAGAGCCGGCTGTTTTGGTTTTGGTGGCAAGCAAATTAGCAATTATTTTCCTTGTGAAAATGTGGAATTTAGCAAAAATGATTTTGTAATCAAAGTTAATAATCAAGAAAAAGGCGAATGTGTGCTTGCAGGCGATTATTGTTTAGGGAAATTGAGTGTAAGCCAAGAAGAACTTGATCTTCATCCTGAATATCTTTGTAATTCTGGAAATATTTCTTGGAATTTGCAGTTTGAAAAATTAATTCCTTATAAATTTAATTCTCGCGACAAAAATGCTCATTGGTCAGTAATTTCTGGAAAATGTAATTGTGAAGGAAAAATACTTTTTGACGGCGAAGAATTTTTAGTGGAACCTTTAAAATCTTTTGCTTATCTTGATAAAAATTGGGGAAGAGATTTTTTAGATTCATTTTTGCATTTGAGTTCTTGCGATTTAACAAGTGTGATTACAGGACAAGTTTTAAAATCTTCATTTTTTGCAGTTCAAGGCGAATTTAATAAAAAACTTAGCGTTTTAGTTTCTGTGGAAGGAAAAAATATTGAGTTTCACGCAGAAAAAAGTAAAAAATACAAAGTGCATTTTGATTGTACACAAATGTCGCCAGAAAAAGATGGAAATGTAAAATTGCATTGGGCGGTTAGTGCACAAAATAAAAAAAATGTGGTTGATATTGATGTTTTTTGTCAAACAGATAAATTGTTTTTGCGAGATTATGAAAGTCCAGCGGGCGAGCGAAAATTGATGAGAGTTTTAGGCGGAATTGCTTGTGGCGAACTTAGAATTTATAAAATTCGAAAAAAGACTTTGGAGTTGATTGAAGATATTTCTGTGAGTTCTTGTCTTGCTGAATGTGGAAATATTGAACTTCCTGAAAAGTGATTTTTTTTTAGAAGTTGGAAGTTAGCAGTTAGCAGTTAGCAGTTAGTGCCGACGATTTTGTCGGCTTTTTTTTGTTTTCTTGTTTGATTTTCTCGTTTTTTTTGTTTTGGTTGTTCTTGAAGTTTTTTCGGTTTTCTTGTTTTTTCTTTTTTTTTGCTTGTTTTTTGAGTCTTGATTTGTTCTTTTCTTGTTTGTTTTCTTTTCTTTTCTTTGTTTGATTTTGTTTTGTTTTTGTTTGATTTTGTTTTGTTTGGTTTCTTTTTGTTTTTGTTTATTTTCTTTTAGATTTTGGATTTTGATGATGATTTTTTTTGCTAAGTGATTATAGATTCTTCGCTTCGCTCAGAATGACAACGTAATTTTCAATAGATTTTTCGCACTTGGTGAGCGTAGTCGAACCATTGGCTCGTAATGACGTGACGATTTTTTGTTGATTTTGATAAAATTGCTGGCTTCGATACTTCAACTTCGCTATGCAATCTAAAACACCGTAACGCTTAGTTCAGAACGACGAGTGTTTCTTGCGATAAAGCCTAGCCCGCCGTGTAAGCCCTTTAGTCTCGGGCAAAGTTCCGACATCGTGTCGGTTATTAAAATTTTCGCTTTGCGAAAATTTTCAATGTCTTTGCAGTTTTAAGGCGACCTCCTTGTCGCCATCGCTTG
>CAZLXK010000087.1:0-9719 GCA_964563305.1 uncultured Treponema sp. | reverse complement strand
AGTTTTTTTTCGTGTTCGCTAAATTATAATGAAGAAAATTCGGAATTTTCTTCGGAAGCGCCAGAGTTCGTTTTTAAAAATGCAAAATATTCTCGCTACGAATCCACAAAATTAAAAATGCAACTTCAAGCACAAGAACTTGAGCAATATCGCGACAACAATTCATCTTATGCAAAAAATGTAAATTTTTCAAATTGGGACGATGACGGAATTCTTGAAACTGAAGGAAAATGTCTCTTGCTTTCAATAAATTCAAAAGATGAAATTTACACAATGTTCGATGACATTTTTATACAAAATTATCCGCAAAAACTTGAATTGCGTGCACAAAATATAAAATGGAACAGCAAAACTGAACAATTAACTTCAAGCACTTCAGAAACTGTTTCTATAAAAAAAGACAATATTGAACTTGAAGGCAAAGGATTTTCGGCAAGCGGACTTAGCAGAAAATTTAATTTTACTGGACAAGTTAAAGGTTCGCTTACAATTGAAGAACAAAATTCTGATGAACTTTCTAGCACTTTAACTGATTTTAATTCAGATTCAAATCTAAACGCAACAAATGATTTTGAAATTTCTCTTGATTCTAGTGATTCTGAACCTTAAAATAAGTTTTTTTATTGAATTCTAAATTAAATTCATAAAATAAATCAATAAATTTGAGTTTTTTAGCATAAATCTGAATAAATTTTAATTAAACATAAACTTTGGAGAGAGAATGAAAAAAATAATATCAATTTTTTTTATAGCTTTTTCTTTTATAACATCAATTTTCGCTGAAACAATCACTTTTCAAGCGTCTTCTATGAGCGGAAATGCAAGCGATAAAAATTCACGCACAATTCTTGAAGGAAATGCAAAAGTTTCTACGGAAAGTATGGAAATCAGTGCACAAAGAATTGAGTTGTCTGGAAAAGATTACAGAATTATTACGGCGAGTGGAAATGTTCAAGGAAAAAATTTAAAAAGCGATCTTGATTTTACTTGTGAAACTATGAGATATGACAGAGAAACAAAAGTTGCAACTCTCGAAAATAATGTGCAGTTAATCGATGCACAAAATGAAGTAAATGCTCAAGCACAAATTATCGAATATAATCAAGAGACTGAACTTGCAATTATGCAAATTGATGTTTCGTTAACGCAAAAAAATAATAAGTGCACTTCGGCGTATGCAATTTACAAAAAAAATGAACAAATGCTTGAAATGAGTGGAAATCCGCAAATTGTTCAAGGAAGCGACACTTTTCGTGCTCAAAACATATCTTTGAATTTAAAAAGTCAAGAAATTACTCTTTCTGGTCGCGTAAAAGGTTCAGTTACGGCAAATAATCAATCACAAAATGATTCAGAAAATCAAAATGAAGAATAATCAAATTTGTGCGAATTAAAAGGAAAATTTATGGAAGAAGAAAAAAATATAAACGAAAATTTAGAAATTCAAAGTGATTCCCAAGAAACAACTTTCAATCAAACTTCAAATTTGAATACGCTAAGAGTTTCGTCGCTTTATAAATCTTTTGGAAGAAAAAAAGTTGTTCGCGGAATTGATTTTCAAATGCACACGGGCGAAATTGTTGGACTTTTAGGTCCAAACGGTGCTGGAAAAACCACAACTTTTTATATGATTGTTGGATTTTACAAGCCAAGCTCTGGCGATATTTTTTTAGACGACAAATGCATTACAGGACTTCCAATGTACAAGCGAGCACAACTAGGGATTTCTTATCTTCCACAAGAACCTTCTGTTTTTAGAAAATTGACTGTGGAAGAAAATATTTGGGCAATTCTTGAAACTCGAAAAGATTTAACTAAAATTGAAAAAAAACAAAAACTCAATCAGCTTATTGATGAATTTGCGATTGGTAGAATCCGAAAACAACAAGCATATACACTTTCGGGCGGAGAACGACGGCGAACAGAAATCGCTCGATCACTTGCAATAGAGCCAAAATTCCTTCTACTTGATGAACCTTTTGCAGGAATCGATCCTATCGCCGTTGCTGATATAAAAACGATGATAAAACTTCTTGCAAAAAGAGGAATTGGCATTCTCATCACTGACCATAATGTAAGAGATACATTAGAAATTACAGATCGCGGAATTATCATTTCAACTGGGCAGATTATAATTCAAGGCAACAAAGATGATATTTTAAATTCCCCTAAAGCTCGAGAAATATATTTAGGGAAAGATTTCTCGATGTAGAAAAGAATAAATAAAAAGTAATAAGTTCCGATTATTTAAATTAAAAAAATGTAGCCGTCCTTGTTTTAAGAACGGCTTAAAATTAAGTTAATAATAAAATATTATTCAACTTTTTAATGTTGAACAAAACTCCATTTATTCCTGTGTAGGAACTGGAGCAACTTTTTTAGCAAGTTTTGCATCTTTTCTTGCTTTATTTTTCAATGCAGCTTTACAAAATTTGCAAATCTTTACTTTTTTTCCATCAACTTCCTGGTCATAAAGAGTTTTTATCTGTGTCTTTCCACAAATACCACAAGTTCCTCTTCCATGATTAGGTTCTTGACGAATTCCTGTTCCACGATGTGCTTTAGACATAAGTTACTCCTTAGAAGATTTTGCTTCTACTGTAGCGTTTTTCGCAGATTTCTTATCTGCCTTTGCTGCTTTTTTAGCTTCTTTTTCTTCTGGGTCAGGCAACTTATAATCAACTAACTCAAGAATAACAACATCAGCAGCATCTCCTTGTCGGAATCCCATCTTTAAAATACGAGTATATCCACCATCTCGCCCCTTCATTCTAGGACCAATTTCAGTAAATAACTTATTTAATACTTTTTCATCAGCAATAAATTTAGCAGCAATTCTTCTGTTATGCACCATAACGACTTTTTCTGCATTTTCCTCAGACATACCTTGAGCAACTAATCTAGCAACAAGTCTTTTATTATGTGCATTATCAACTTTTGCACGTGTAATGAGCTTTTCTGCTGCTTTACGTACTTCAAGTGCCTTTGCTTTTGTTGTAGTAACACGTTCATATCTAAACAAAGATGTTACCATATTTCGTGACATAGCACGACGATGGGCAGTGGTACGTGAAAGCGGATTAAAACCTTTTCTGTGATTCATTATTCGTTCTCGTCCTTATCTTTACGTAAGTTAACATCCTTAAGATGACTGTAATCAGTCATTCCCAAAGTTAAACCATGTTCTTCAAGTTTAGCTTTGATTTCTTCAAGGCTTTTCTTACCAAAGTTTCTAGTTTTGGTAATGTCTTCTTCCGTTTTTTTAGTTAATTCACCTATTGTGTGAATATTTGCATTCTTGAGACAATTTGAACTTCTAACAGAAAGTTCGAGTTCTTCAACTGACATATTAAGTAATGCCTTAAGCTGTTCATCGCCCTCATCTAATTCTTCATTAGTTGAATACTCACTTTCGTTAAAATTCACAAAAATTGCAAAATAATCTTTCGCAATTTTTGCTGCTTCTGCAAGTGCATCTTCAGGTTTTATTGAACCATCAGTCCAAATTTCAAGAATAAGTTTGTCATAATCGTTGCGTTGACCTACACGGCAAGGCTCAATTGAATACTTTACTTTAGGTACCGGTGTAAAAATACAATCCATTGGAATGGTTCCAAGAACTTCACTATATTTCTCATTAACTTCAGCAGGAGTATAACCTCTACCTAAATCAACTTGAATTTCTATTTCAAGAGAAGCACCTTCCATCATTGTAAAGAGCTCTAACCCTTTAGTCATGATTTCGAGTTCACCTGGCTTTTCCAAATCATCACTTTTTACTGTTCCAGGACCTTTAAAAGTATAAAGAAACTGAGCTTCTTCAACATCCCGTGAAAGCCGCAAACGAATCTGTTTTAAGCTATTTAAAACTTCCAAAGTATCTTCGGAAATATTGTCAACTGCCTCAAAAGCACTTGAAATAACTTTTGGAACCCCAGCCGCATTAAATGAAGTAATTCTAACAGAAGAAATTGCATAACCTTGGATTGAAGACAACAAAACTCTTCTGAGTGTATTGCCTACAGTTGTACCAAATCCAGGTTCAAATGGATATGCAGTAAATTTTCCATAGTTAGGATTAGTTTCAATATGCTCAAATGTAATGCCCTTTGGTTTTTTAAAACCTTTAAGCAGATTTTTGCGAGCCATCTGAACTCCTTATTATTTAGAATAGAGCTCAACTACGAGCTGTTCTTTAATGCCAGCAAGGTCTGTAACTTCTTCTCTTCTTGGATATTGAACAAACGAACCTTTTACAGTATCAACATCCAAAGTAATCCATGGAGATGTTCCAGACTTAGAAACTTCTTTAAGTCCATTTTGTATAACATCAAGTTTTTTACTAGTTTCTCTTACTTCAATCACATCACCCGGCTTTACCAAATAACTTGGTATAGTAACAATTTTACCATTAACTGTAATGTGACGATGTAAAACTACTTGACGAGCTTGACTACGAGATGTTGCAAAATGCATCCTATACACAACATTGTCCAAACGACATTCAAGCAATTTAATAAGATTTTCACCAGTTACACCAGGCATACGCTGAGCATGTTCAAATGTAAGGTGGAATTGTTTTTCTTGAACACCATAAATTTTCTTCAATTTTTGCTTTTCACGCAACTGAAGACCATATTCACTTCTTTTTCCAATGCGTGCTTTAGGATCTTTACCAGGTGATGGACGTTTTTTGTTAATAGGACATTTATCACTAAAACAACGTTCACCTTTTAAGCATAACTTTGTTTGTTCTGCTCTACATTGTCTACAAATAGGACCTGTATATCTAGCCATTTTATCCTACGCTCCTTACATACGTCGTGTTTTTCTAGGACGACATCCGTTATGTGGAATAGGAGTAACATCCGAAATAGATTTTACTTTTAGTCCTAATGAACCAAGTACACGAATAGCATTTTCTCTACCAATCCCTGGACCTTTTACAAAAACATGAACTTCTCTAAGACCATAACTAGCCGCTCTTTGCACCGCAGTTTCCGTTACAGACTGTGCGGCAAAAGGTGTTGATTTTTTTGCACCACGAAATCCAAGTCCACCGGAAGAAGCCCATGCGATTGCATTACCATTTAAATCAGTGATTGTTACAATTGTGTTATTAAAAGTAGCTTGAATATAAATATTACCTTCATAAACACTTTTCTTTTCTTTTCTTTTCTTTACGGTTGCCATCAGTTACCTCGATTAAGCTTTCTTCTTATTAGCTACGGTCTTTTTCTTACCTTTACGTGTTCTAGAATTAGTTCTAGTTCGCTGACCACGTGTTGGCAATCCCTTGCGATGACGCAAACCACGATAACTACCGATATCAATAAGACGTTTTATATTCAAACCAATCTCAGAACGCAAATGTCCTTCCGTCTTATAATTTTCATCAATAGCCTTTCTAATTTTACCAAGGTCATCTTCTGACAAATCATTTATTAAAACGTCAGGATTAACACCAGTAATTTTGCAAATATTATTTGCAGCAGAACGGCCAATACCATAAATGTACGTCAATGCAATATTGACATGCTTATTTGGAAGATCAACTCCCGCAATTCGAGCCATTAATAAACTCCTCAACCCTGTCTCTGCTTATGCTTTGGGTTAGAACAGATAATACGAATAATTCCGTTTCTCTTAATAACCTTACACTTATCGCAGATAGGCTTTACACTGGTTCGTACTTTCATAAAAGTCCCCCTGAAAATCTACCATACCAATATTGAATCATGGCAGTTCACTATGAACTACAATTCAATATATTGCACCAAAATAAAAAAACATTAGTGCAATAATATATCATAGATTTCCATATTTAATCTAGTAGCAAGTCAAGAATTTCTTAAGGTTTTTAGATTTTTCAAGCACAAAAATCTATCTAATCTAAAGATTTCTCGACTTTAATCCCTTCTTTGTAAATCCATCATGATGATGCATTTTAAGAAGTGCCTCTACCTGTGCCATCGTATCAATATCAACTCCAACTAAAATTAATAATGAAGTGCCACCCATCAACATAGAAATAGATGCAGGAAACTTAAAAATAATTTGAATTACAGTCGGTAATAAAGCTATAAGAGCCAAATACAACGAACCAGGAAGAATCAGACGGTTTAAAACCTTCTGAAGATATTTCTCAGTATTATCAGTTCTGATTCCGGGAATAGAACCACCGTTTTCACGAATATTCTTAGCAATTTCCGTAGGGTTCAGAGTTACCTGAGTGTAGAAGTAAGCAAAGAATATAATTAACAATACTTCGATAAAGTTATACCAAAATCCAAGTGGATTTAATACTGCAGAAACCTTCATCAGCCATGTGGCTTTTGAAGCAAAACTATTTGCAATCTGAAGTGGGAAAGTTAAAAAAGCTGAGGCGAAAATAATTGGAATAACGCCAGATGGATTTATCTTAAATGGAATATAAGTAGATTGCCCACCATACATTTTTCTTCCAACAACTCTCTTTGCATAATGTACAGGGATTTTTCTTTCTCCAGATTGTTCAAAAACAACAAGACCAATAATAACTACGAACAAAACAAAAGCGACAATAACAAAAACTACATTGATATCACCATTTTGAACGCTCTTTATAAGTTCATAAACAGCATTTGGAAGGCGAGCAACAATTCCTGCAAAAATCAACATTGAAATACCATTTCCAATACCATGTGCAGTAATTTGATCGCCTAGCCAAACAGTAATCATTGAACCAGTTGTAACAGTTAAAACAGCAAGCAAATTAAAGTAAACTTTGTTTTCAAAAATAATTGCACCAGGAACTGCTTGATTTATTGAATCGGCATAAACAGTAATAGCAACAGATTGGATAAGACATACAATTATTGTACCAACTCTCGTCCAAGCCTGAACTTTTTGCTGTCCACCTTCTTCCTGAGCAATTCTTTTAAGTGATGGGAAAATTACTAACGCAAGCTGTAAGATAATTTGTGTTGAAATATAAGGCATTACACCTAACATAAACACAGAAAATCTTTCAAATGCACCGCCAGCAAAGAAATCCATATAACTGGCAAATGCACTTTCTGCACCATTGGCAAAACTTTCAAAGTATTGTAAAAGCAAAGTAGCATTGATACCTGGAATTGTTAATACACTACCTAATCTAAAAACTGCAAGAATCAGTAATGTAAAAAACATACGACTTCTAAGTTCTTTAACTTTGAACATATTTACAACAGGATTGTTTGCCATTTAGTTAACCACCGTTTTATTTTGAAATTTCTGAATCAGCAGGAAGTTTTACAGAACCGCCTACCTTTTCAATTTTTTCTTTTGCTGATGCTGAAATTTTATCAACTTCAACTACAAGTTTTTTTGTAATATCGCCATTTCCAAGAATTTTAATTCCATCAACAGTTTTATTTAACAAACCTTTTTCTTTTAGTGATTTTGAATTTACTGTTTCACCATCATTAAATTTTTCTTCAAGATCAATAAGATTAAAACAAACATATTCTTTTTTAAACGGATAATTAGAAAATCCGCGACGAGCAATGCGTCTATAAAGAGGCATTTGTCCGCCTTCAAATCCTACGTAAGTTTTTCCACCTGATCTTGATTGTTGACCTTTATTACCTCTTCCAGCAGTAGAACCAAGTCCTGAAGAAGATCCACGTCCAACAATCTTTCTTTTTTTATTAGCACCTTGTGGTGCAGTTAAAGTAAAATCTGCCATTAGTCAATCTCCTCTACTTTCACAAGGTGAGAAACCGAAGCAACCATTCCTTTTATAGCGTCATTTGCTTCATGTTCAACAACAGAATTGATTTTTTTCAATCCAAGACTGCGTACAGTAGCTCGTTTTTCAGGTTTTTGACCGATAGTACTCTTTACTAAAGTAATGCGTAATTTTTTTGCCATAATCAGCCCCACATATCCTTAAGTGTTTTACCACGGTTTTGAGCAACATATTTAGCATCCATCAATTCAGAAATAGCATTAAATGTTGCACGAACTACATTAACAGATGTTCTTGAACCTTGCGATTTAGAAATTACATCTGTTAAACCAGCAGCATCCATTACAGCACGTACTGGACCACCTGCAATAATTCCAGTACCAGGACAAGCAGGTCTTAATAAAACAGAAGAACTTTTGTACTTTCCAATAATTTCATGAGGAATTGTACCATTTTTAATAGGAAGAGTTACTAAATTAGATTTAGCCTTATCAATACTCTTTCTAATTGCTTCTGTTACATCATTTGCCTTACCAAATCCATAACCAATACGACCTTTTTTGTCACCTACAACTGTAAGTGCTGAAAAAGACATTCGGCGTCCACCTTTTACAGTTTTTGCTGTACGGTTAAGTTTTACAAGTTTTTCTACAAATTCATCAGCAGGCTTCTTTTCAAAATTCTTCTGGTGTTCCATAGCCACTCCTAGAATTCAATCCCGGTTTTACGGGTAGCGTCAGCAAGGGCTTTTACAACACCATGATAAAGATAACCATTACGATCGAATACGAGTTTTGTAATATTTTTATCTTTAAGACGAGCACCCAAAGCTTCACCAAGTTTTGTTGCTCCATCAACATTCGCTCTTAAAGCAACAAAATCTTTTTCAAGAGTTGAGATAGAGGCAAGAGTTTTGCCTTCATCATCATTTATTACCTGTACGTAAAGGTTACGTCCGCTTCTGAAAACTGTCATACGAGGACGTTCTGCTGTACCATAAACTGATTTACGAATATGTACTTTTCTGTGCAGACGTTTTCTCTGTTTATCGTTTAATTTCTTAAGCATTTAATTCACCTTATTTTACGCCAGTCTTTCCGACTTTACGTCTGATAACTTCATTTTCGTAGCGAATTCCTTTTCCCTTATAAGGTTCAGGTTTTCTTAATCTACGAAGCTGAGCACTAAACTCACCAACTTTTTGTTTATCAATACCAGAAACAGTAAGTTTTCCGTTTTGATCAACAGTAACTGTAAGTCCTTCAGGAATAACAGCAATAAATTCTGATGAATATCCAAGATTCATTACAATAGTTTTTCCTTGAACTTCGCTACGATAACCAACTCCAGTAATCATAAGTGATTTAGAGTAGCCTTGTGAAACACCAACAATCATATTATGTACAAGATTTCTGTATAAACCATGTGCTGCACTTGCCGCTTTTGAATCATTTTTTGGACTTACGATCACTTCTTCACCTTTAACTTCAATAGTTACTAAATTGTTATATTCCTGTTTAAGTTCTCCTTTTGGACCTTTTACAGAAACAATATTATCGCTAACAGTTACTGTAACGCCCGCTGGAATAGTAACAGGAAGTTTTCCGATTTTTGATGCCATAAACTTCTCCTATTACCAAACAGTACAAATCAACTCGCCACCAACCATCTTTTCAGTGGCCTTTCTGCCAGTTGTAACACCTTGCGATGTTGAAACAATCAAAGTGCCATATCCGTTATAAACACGAGGTAAGTCTTTATATCCTGAATAAACACGGCGACCTGGTGTTGAAAGTTTTTTCATACCATGAATTACCGCTTTGTTTGCATCATCATATTTTAAGAAGATGCGAATAATGCTATGACCGTCATCATCCTGAACTTTTTTGAAGTTTTTAATATATCCTTCAGTTTTTAGGATTTTTACGATTTCCAACTTCATTTTTGATGTTGGAACATCAACCTTTTCGTGACCGGCCTTTGCCGCATTCTGGACTTTTGTAAG